>CAVDGK010000031.1:0-12590 GCA_963607995.1 Oscillospiraceae bacterium
CAGGATGCTGCTGAAGAAAATATTCATAATTCATATAACGGGTAACATTAAGACGGGGCCAGTAATCCATCCCGGCCCGCTGAATATTTTTTTCAGTCAGACGGAAGCCCAGCGGTTCGATAAGATGAAGGGCTGTACCGGTTGCCACACATGTCCTGCCGATATTTCCCGTATTTCCCGGAATTTCCGGTTCGTGTAGAATGATATTGAACATTAAGTTGCCTCTAAATTAATACGTACTAGCTAGCCTGGTACTCCTAAATTACAATTTTATCTTCGCTTCCTGTTTCGCGTAAGTCAGTAGGATTTCCCGGTCATTCATCTCCGGCTTATCAAGAACAGCCATGAGAGCCGACTCCAGAATTTCTCCAATCTCTCTCCCCTTGATTCCCATTTGCACCAAATCACTGCCATTAATCTTAAGATCCTTAAGACTTAAAGGATCTCCCCGGCCAATGATCTTAATATAAAGCCGGTTCACCTGGTCGATTCGGTCAAACATGGTCTGGAGAAGGGAGGTATTTTTTGCAAAATTATCCGCCCTCTGTACGCAGAGATACTGAGTAAAAAGATCCGGTCCGATTTCATAAATAGCCCTTCGCACAGCCGGTTCTGTCGCTTCCGGTCGAAGATCATGATAATATACCAGCTTGCAGACCTTGCCGATGGTATCATTATCAAATTTAAGTCGTTTCATAATAGATCTGGCCATGGTAGAGGATTCTGCTGCATGCCCCTTAAAATGGTCAATGCCATTTGCATCCTTGCGATGGACACAAGGCTTCCCGATATCATGAAAAAGCATGGTGAGACGCAGCACTTTGTCATCCGGTACAAAGGTAAGGGAATGGAGAATATGTTCGCCTACACTGTAAATATGATAAGGCGTATGCTGTTCCGTCTTCATGCACACATCAAATTCCGGCATGATCACGGCTGTAATACCGGCCTCATAAAGCAGACGGAACATTATGGGATTGGGTGATTCAAGAAGTTTTACCATTTCCACGCGAATGCGTTCGGCGCTGATACGGTTTAAATTTTTAGCATGAGATTTAACAGCTTCCCAGGTGGCCGGATCAATCTTGAAACCCAGCTGAGCTGCAAACCGAATGGCACGAAGAACCCGGAGGGCATCCTCTTCAAAACGTTCATTAGGATTTCCCACACAGCGGATCACATGCTTCTGCAGATCTTCCATGCCATTATAAAGGTCAATCAGGCCATTTTCTTCATTATAGGCCATGGCATTAATGGTAAAATCCCGACGCTTAAGATCCTCTTCAAGGGAAGGGGTAAAGGTGACCTTATCCGGATGACGCCCATCCGAATAGTCACCATCCACACGATAGGTTGTTACCTCAAAGCCTTCTTTTTCCATCATAACCGTTACAGTGCCATGCTGAATGCCGGTATCAATGGTATGTTTAAAAAGGCGTTTTACCTGTTGTGGCAGGGCTGATGTGGTAATATCCCAGTCATTAGGCTGACGGGCCAGGATCGAATCCCGCACACAACCACCAACGGCATAGGCTTCATGCCCATGCCGCCGTAAAATATCAATTATGAAATTTACTTTTTCAGGTACTCTGAGTTTCATTGATTAATAAGCCTTGCCCCAGTAAATCTTCTTTGTGGCTTCTCTGCCACAGCAAACACATTTAGCGCCGGCCGGAACTTCACTATCATTAAACGGCATGCAGCGTGATGTGCAGGTTGTGTCTTCTTTAATCTTCTCTTCGCAGGCTACATCACCGCACCAGTAAGTACGGATAAAGCCCGGTTTCTCATCAGCAACCTTTTTGAATTCTTCATAATCAGCTGCATCCCAGATATGGCTGTCGCGATGGGCTTTTGCTCTTGCAAACATATCTTTCTGGATCTGTTCAAGAAGTTTAGCAGATTCTTCAGCTACATTCTCGATAGGAACAACGATCTTCTCACGGGTATCACGGCGAACCAGCACGCACTGTCCGGCTTCCATATCCTTCGGACCGATTTCAATTCTCATGGGGAAGCCCCTCATTTCCTGATCAGAGAACTTCCAGCCCGGTGAACGGTCAGAATCATCCACTTTGACGCGGATACCGGCTTTTTTAAGGGTCTCTTTCATTTCAAATGCCTTGTCCAGAATGCCCTCTGCTTTCTGACGGATAGGAATGATAACGCACTGAGTCGGTGCAACCTTCGGCGGCAGTACAAGACCGGAATCATCGCCATGTACCATGATAATGGCACCAATCAGACGGGTGGTCATACCCCAGGATGTCTGATGGACATATTTTAATGTGTTATCTTTATCAAGATACTGAATGCCGAAAGCCTTGGCAAAACCATCACCAAAGTTATGGCTGGTACCTGACTGCAGAGCCTTGCCGTCATGCATAAGGGCTTCAATGGTATAGGTAGCCTCAGCACCGGCAAATTTTTCTTTATCTGTCTTGCGGCCGCGGACAACAGGAATAGCCAGGAAATCTTCCAGGAAGTCTGCATAAAGGTTCAGCATCATAACGGTTCTTTCTTCAGCTTCTTCTGCTGTTGCATGAGCCGTATGACCTTCCTGCCACAGGAATTCTCTGGAACGAAGGAAAGGACGAGTCGTCTTTTCCCAACGAACAACAGAGCACCACTGATTATAGAGTTTCGGCAGGTCACGATAAGACTGAACATCCTTCTGATAAAGATCACAGAAAAGTGTTTCAGATGTGGGGCGGACACACATTCTTTCCTGAAGCTGGTTCAAACCGCCATAAGTTACCCATGCAACCTCTGGTGCAAAGCCTTCAACGTGATCTTTTTCCTTCTGAAGAAGACTCTCCGGAATGAACATAGGAAGGTAAACATTTTCAACACCGGTTTCTTTGAAACGACGATCCAGCTCATTGCGAATATTTTCCCAAAGAGCGTAGCCGGCCGGCTTAAAGACCATGCAGCCTTTTACGGATGTATAACCCGTCAGTTCAGCCTTCTTAACCACATCTGTGTACCACTGGGCAAAATCCACATCTCTTGCCGTGATCTGTTCAACTAATTTCTTTTCAGCCATGATAATCTCCTATATGGTAAATTTAATTTCTCTTCCTGATCTTTCGTACTGATAATACTTAACACCTGCTGCATCAAACATTTTCTTGGATGCAATAGTAGAAGGCATCAGTGCATATTTGTCACTGTCATAAATAACTGTTTTTATACCTGACTGAATGATAGCCTTGGCACATTCATTGCAGGGAAAAAGTGTTACATAACATTTAGAGCCTTCAAGAGAACCGCCCCGATAGTTAAGAATAGCATTTAATTCGCTGTGTGTGGTATAAAAATATTTATTTTCAAGAGGATCCCCTTCCCTGTTCCAGGGAAATTCATCATCCGAACACCCCACAGGCAGACCATTGTAACCCATGGAAAGGATTTTATTATCTTCACTGACAATGCAGGCTCCCACCTGTGTATTAGGATCTTTTGATCGCATAGCGGACATAAAGGCTACACCCATAAAATATTCATCCCAGGTAATGTAGTCCTGTCTTTTATCTCCCATCATTTTTCCTTTCTTTTAAGCCTCAATCACCTTGTGTCCCGCTGCCTTAAGCAGACGATTCATAATAGCCTGTCCCATGCGGGGGGATTCGAAAGCCTCTGAATAGATGACATCCACACCTTCATCATCAAACTCTCTAAGTGCAGCAAAAAGTGACCGGGCAATTTCCTCATCGGACTCAAGAGATCCCATAACTCTGACGGAACCCTCCTTATAAGAGGACGCTGTCTCCGTTGCCGCCATAATGGCAACTTTATGGCCATCTGTCAAAGCTTTACCAGCCAGGTCATTGATCTTTCTGACCACATCTTCCTGCTTTCCTTCCACGATGGTCAGATCAGCTTTTGGAGCATAATGCCGGTATCGCATACCTGGGGCTTTTGGACGAACATGTTCATTTTCGCTTTGAAGTCCCGGATCCAGCTTAACTTCACCCAGAATTTCCCGCAGCATATCTTCGTTAATATAACCCGGCCGCAAAATAACCGGAATATCTTCCGTAAAATCTACAATGGTGGACTCAAGACCAATGTCCACGGCTCCGCTGTCAATGATCATATCGATCTTGCCATTCAAATCTTCTATGACATGCTGTGCCGTCGTCGGACTGGGTCGTCCGGAAGTATTGGCAGAAGGTGCTGCAATATAACCTCCCGCTGCGCGAATCAGAGCAACCGCCGTTTTATGGCTTGGCATTCTCACTGCCACAGTCTCCAAACCACCGGTGGTTTCATAAGGAACACAGTCTGCTTTATCAAAGATCATGGTTAGGGGGCCCGGCCACCATTTCTCAGCTAAAACATGTGCCTTTTCCGGCACATGGCTTACGATAGGCAGGAGATGCTCCCAGTCAGCAATATGAATAATAAGCGGATTGTCGGAAGGTCGTCCTTTAGCTGCATAGATACATTTTGAAGCTTCCGGATTGAGGGCATCTCCCCCAAGACCATATACCGTTTCTGTCGGGAAAGCCACCAGCCCTCCTCTTTTCAGGATTTCCCCGGCTCTTTTCATAACACTCTCATCCGGGTTTTCAGCATCCACCCGGACAATTTCTGTTTTTATTTTTAATTCTTCATTAACTGGCATTTCTTTCGCCTTGCTTTTTATAACTTTTCCAGCTGATCCTGTAATCTTCGAAGAGATTCTCTAATCTCTTCATCATCAATATTATCCTTTTCTTCCTCTTTTGAAGCAGCATTTTCAATTCCATCTGCTGCTTTTTCGGATTCGGACAAAACGATTTCCTTAGTTGTATCAATGCTCTCTGTCAGATTGGGCAAAACGATTTCATCTGTAGCATCATTCTTTTCCCATATTACCCTTTCAATGTCAAAGACCGGTTCTTCGCATTCTTCATCAAGTACAGTCTCTATATCCGCAGTTGTATCTGCCGATACTTCTGTCTCATTTCCAGCCATTTTCATCTCCGACTCTGCCTTACTTTTCAGTACAGGATCCTTACCGCCTCCATAACGGGCCAGTTCCAGATCAGCCAGAGTAGTACCGGCGTCTTCGACGATCTGATTTACCTCCCGGTAATTAACCAGAAAGCTTTGCTGGATCTTGCTAAACATTTTCAATGTATCATCCAGAACAGACTGAATACGGGCATATTTTGCTTTGCCATCATCAATAGCCTCATCAATCTTAATCTGGACACGATTCATGGCTGCCTCTGCAACAGCATCAGCGCTGCCTCTTACCTCAGCCGATTCTTTTTCAGCTTTTTCACGAATATAAGCAGCATCCGCATTAGCTTCTGATCTTGCTTTGTCTGCTTCTTCCTGTGCTTCTGTTCTGATAAACTCGGCTTTTTCCCGAGCCTCGCTCAACATTTTTTCAGAAGCAGACTGACTTTCTTCTTTAATCATATCTGCCTCAGCTTTGGCCTCTGCAACCATCTTGTCGCCTTTAACCTGTGACTCAAAGATCAGGCTGCCAATTTTCTCATAATTATCGATATACTTTTTGTATTTTGTCTCAATCTCATTTTCCAGTTGGGCCCTCTGCTCATCCTTCTGTGAGATACGGGATTTAAGATCGCGAATGATCTTGTCCCTTTCATTGATTGCCTTTTCTTTTTCAGTTTTGGCTAAATTAAGTTCATCCTGCAGCTGCTGAATATAAACAAGTACTTCATCCTTGTCAAACCCACGCAGCACTGTTTTAAACATTTGATAATCCTGCATCTTAACAGCCCCTTTCTTTATTCTTCAATTGTTAATCAAGATAAGACGAGATGACTCCCCAGACATCTTCATCTTCCAGTCCCAGACACCACTCAGCGACGCCTGCAACATTATATTCACTTATTTTTTCCATCTTGGCTTTAATGGATTCTGCATCTTCCAGCCAGATTTGGTAAAGTGTTCCATCTTCCTCAAGTTCAGCCACATTCTGGCCTACTGTTTCGTCCCAGACAATTTCCATGTTATTGGCCTTGGCATATTCGTTTGCCGCCTTCATTCCCATTACCGTGCTGTCCGGTGCATTATCACCGGATGTCTCCCAAAGTCTTGTATAGAAAGGAATAGCTGCGATAATTTTATCTGCTGACACCTCACGAAGCGTACGGTTCAGACCATTTTCAAGGAAATTCAGTGAAGAAACTGAACCAGCTTCTTCTGAGCCACTGTAATGTTCATCATAACACATAATGATAACATAATCAGCCACTTCTCCCTGTTCTTCACGATCAAGATAGAGAGAATAATTCATGGGTACATAGGTGTCCACCGAGAGAATCAGACCATTGTTGCGGCATTCCACCGAAAGTTCCCGAATAAATTCCAGGTAGGCATAAACACCATCCTGGGAAACATGCTCAAGATCAACGTTTATGCCATCAACTCCATATTCAAGAGCCGTATCCATCATGGTCCTGATAATAGCCTGGCGGTCCGATGTGGCTTTCAGGGCATTATACGTTCCCTCTGAAGAAGTCACCTGACCATCAATATCATTAATAAGTGCCCACACCTGATAACCATTTTCGTGGCAGGTATCAACAAAATCCTGGTCAAAATTTGTTGTTATCTCACCTGGCCCATCTAAAAAATACCAGGTCGGGCAGACAACATTAAGACCAGATACATTGGCCAGTTTATCACTCAAAGTGGTATTGGTAGACGGATTATCCGACTGGTAGAAGGCTACATTAGGGGACTCATCCAGATGAATGGAAGTATAGTCTCCCAGAGCACTGACATGATTCGCCCTGACTGTATCGTCATCATTCAGATAAGATGAACGGATGTAACCCATCAAACCATCTGCTGTCACAACTTTTATCCAGCCTTCCGGCACTTCCTCATCGGTATCCACAACCCGAAGGTTTTCCCCCTGTGTACACTCGTGAATGATATTTCCCTTAATAGAAGCCTTGGCACGGATGCTTTCTGTATCATTGACAATCTTTGCTGTGTAATCCCATTTCGTTGTAATGGCAATGCGTGATGGTTCTTCCGAAACCTGAGTTTCTATATCTGACCAATTCTTCAGGAAATCCAGAGAGACGTAAAGCGTCTCATCCACACTGATCACGTCATTTTCTGTCTCTAAGCTTTCAATCTCAAATGTATGCAGCTCAGTGGGTGTGGCTACACAGAAAAGATTTTCCGTTTCATCATAATACAGTCTTTTGTTTACCGCTGAAAGAACATCTTCATAATTCAGGTAATACTGTCCATCCTGAATAATGGCTTTCTTTTCTTCAAGAGTTCCGTCGACGACAACGGCTGCCTCATTTTCATTTTCAATCGAATAATAGGCATTCAGATCTTCATATGTTTTGGATGGGGTTTTCTGATCAATCAGATAGGCAATAAAACCAATCACTGCCACCACCAATATGCATAATACAACAAAAAGCTCGTAACGCGGCTTATTCTTTTTTCTTTTTTTCTTCATTTTGTGTCTCCGTTCAAACTATTATATCAACATCCCTGCCTTTCGTCACTTGAAAGTACATATTGATTTCTTAAGTTTAAAGACACAAAAGGCATCTCCCGTGCACAACGACGACCTTTTGTCTAATATTTCGGAAGATGCCCTTATATGAAATTGATCAGATTAATTCAGGAACTGTATAAACCGGTCCCAACACCTCCTTTTGCCAGTTGCGGTGCATTCCGCCCTCGCCTTTCGGCCTGTGGTGCAACCCAAACACACCTCGCCTTAAATAGTTGTCTTTGCCATGACTTTTGTTTTCATTGCCTGACGCAAAACCTGTGAGAGTTTCTAAAACCGGCCGGTTCATATTTGCATTATAAAAATGCTTTTAATGCCTTGCAAGAGGTCCTAAGCAATTCCATAAGATACTGATAAAAGTTCATAAAAACCTGATATTTCCAATGAATTCAGCATCTATCCACTGCTAAATTATCATCTTAAATTATACAATGCGCAGGTTTACAGTCCGTCCATTCTCGCTTATAATAATGTCCACAGAAAGAGGTAACATTATGAAATTTGAAAAAATCAGTGATAAACAGCTCCGCTGTACATTAACAAAAGCGGATTTTACGGAAATGAATATACAGCTTGGAGAGCTGGCCTACGGAAATGAAAAGGCTCGAGCTTTTTTCCATGCCATGATGGTCGAAGCCAAAAAAGAATGTGGATTTGATGCAGGAAACTGCCCTATCATGATCGAGGCCATTCCTCTTAGTTCTGGAGCCCTGACGCTGGTTATCACCCGTGTAGATGATCCTGAGGAACTGGATACCCGTTTCTCCAAATTCACTCCTGTCGATACAGAGGAAAAAGAATATGACGAGCCGTTACTCTCAGGTGCCGATGAAATTCTTCGTCTCTATGAGGAGGCCAAGAATCTTCAGAAGAAATTAAATGAAGAGGCAAATGAAACCCAGGACCCTCCAAAAGCTAAAGAAAAAAAAGATCTTGCTTTTCTTTTCACTTTCAGTGACCTTGATACGGTTATCAGTGCAGCCGGTGCTCTTGGCGGAAGCTATAATGGTGTTAATGCCCTTTATAAAAATGAAAAAACAGGGAAATATCTGCTGACACTTCATAAATCTTCCCATTCGCTGACTCACTTCAACAAAGTATGCAATACCCTGTCGGAATACGGCGATGTCAGTGAATGCACTCCTGTTATGGAAGCCCATCTTAATGAGCATGCTCAGGCCATCATTAAGAAAAGAGCTCTTCAGAAACTGATGACACTTAATTAAAGACAGAAGATATTTTTTCTATGAATCAAGCCACAGGAAACACCCTTTGCAATTTCCTGAACATTACAACATTCCGCAAATATCTATAGTGGCATAGTTTTTTTCTTTGCGCATTAAAACAACCGGCTGGCAGATTATTCTGTCAGCCGGTTTTAATTACTTTTTTATCTGAGGCTTAGGCCTTCTGAGCCAGGAAGTCATTGATCTGATTTACCAGTTCATCAGCATCAAGGCCATGTACCATAGCAGCTTCTTCAATGGTTTCACCGTGAGCTGCCATGCAGCCGATGCAGTGCATACCAACACCCATCAGGACAGATGCGATATTCTCATCAAGGTTAACAGCTTCCATAATTGTCATGTCTTTTGTAACTGCAGCCATTTTTTCTATTCCTTTCTTTAATCTTCCAGACCAAATGCATCGTGAACAGCACGAGCACCACGATCAGCATCCTTCTCATCGATAAGAACTGTAACACGGATCTCAGATGTAGAGATCATGCTCAGGTTGATGTTAGCATTGTAAAGTGCTTCGAACATCTTAGCAGCAACGCCCGGGTTGGACATCATGCCGGCACCAACGATAGAGAGTTTTGCAATGTCTTTATTGACATCCAGTTTCTGGAACTGAAGGCGATCCTTATTTGCCTCAAGGACACGAAGGGCTTCATCCACGCTGTCATCCGGAACTGTGAAGGAGATGTCTTTTGTATCGCCATCACCATAGGACTGCAGGATAACATCAACATTAATATTTGCCTTAGCCAGTACATCGAAAAGCTTGAAGGCTACTCCCGGCTGATTCTTTAAACCGATAACTGAAATGCGGTCTGCATTACGATCGATGGCAACACCGCTGATAAGCATTCTTTCCACTTTGGTTTCCTCCTTGACAATAGTACCCTCTGAAGTATTCAGACTGGATCTTACTACCAGCTTAACGCCGTATTTCTTAGCCAGCTCAACAGAGCGGTTATGCAGAACGCCGGCACCTAAAGTTGCCAGATCCAGCATTTCATCGTATGTAATTTCATTCAGTTTTCTGGCATTAGGTACGACACGGGGGTCGCAAGTGTAAACGCCATCAACATCTGTATAGATTTCGCAGAAATCTGCATGAAGGGCTGCTGCAATGGCAACAGCTGTCGTATCTGAACCACCACGTCCAAGTGTTGTTACATCATCATACTTATTAACACCCTGGAAACCTGTAATCAGAACGATCTTGCGATCTTCCAGTTCATGGCGGATACGTTCTGTATCGATTCTCTTGAGGCGGGCATTACCATAAGCGCTTGTGGTATGCATAGCAACCTGGAAAGCGTTCATGGAGACAGCTCTGACACCAAGAGATGCCATAGCCATAGCCATCAGTGAAACAGACACCTGTTCACCGGTTGACATAAGCATATCCATTTCTCTTTTTGGCGGGTTCGGGTTGATCTGTTTTGCCAGTGCGATCAGATCATCTGTGGAATCGCCCATAGCTGATAAGATGACGACTACATCATTACCTTTATTGTATTCTTCAATGCAGCGTCTTGCTACATTCATGATACGTTCAGGATTTCCAACTGATGTACCGCCGAATTTCTTGACAACAATCATCGAATGATTGCCTCCTTCCTTAATTTTCAGTTTCCTTATCTTTCAGTGCCTGCCACTTCAGATAAGCATTTATGAACGGATCAATATCACCGTCCAGAACTTTTTGTGCATTTGCCTGCTCTTCTCCGGTTCTTGTATCCTTGATCAGCTGATAAGGCTGAAGGAAATAGGAACGAATCTGATTTCCCCAGGCGATTTCTGTAACCTTGCCGCGAATGTCCGAAAGTTTTTCGGCATGCTGCTCTTTCTTAAGAAGATAGAGTTTAATTCTCAGTTCCTCAAAGGCTTTGTCCTTATTCTGAAGCTGGGAACGTTCATTCTGGCAGGATACAACGATACCTGTCGGCAAGTGGGTGATACGGATAGCTGATGACGTTTTGTTGATATGCTGACCACCGGCACCGGATGAACGGTAGGTGTCGATACGAATATCTTTGTCATCGATCTCGATATCCAGATCTTCTTTTATATCCGGCATGACTTCACATGCGGAGAAGGAGGTCTGTCTTTTGCCATTTGCATTGAATGGTGATATACGCACAAGGCGATGGACACCATGCTCTGATTTAAGCATGCCATAGGCATTGGTTCCGTTTACCTGGAAGGTTACGGATTTAAGTCCTGCCTCATCACCATCAAGTATATCCAGCACTTCCATCTGGTAACCGTGGGCTTCAGCCCAGTGGCTGTACATACGATAGAGCATGGATGTCCAGTCCATCGCCTCTGTACCGCCGGTTCCGGCGTGGAGAGTGACAATGGCATTGCAGCCATCATATTCTCCTGACAGAAGTGTCTTAATGCGAATTGCTTCATATCTTTTCTTGAATTCCTCCAGCATTTCCTGTGCTTCAGGGATGTAGGATGGATCAGGTTCTTCTTCTGCCATTTCAAGGAGCACTTCCAGGTCTTCTTTAATGGAGACGAGTTTGTCATATCCGGCTACGTCGTCTTTAAGTGACCCTAAGAGCTTCATTTTGTTTTGAGCCGCTTCGGGATTATCCCAGGCACCGGGTTCTTCCATTTCTTTGTTTATTTCCTGTATTCGCCTCTCTTTATTAGCGAGGTCAAAGTGAGTCCCTCATTTCAACTAAGGGTTCTGTATAGGAATTGATTTCGTATTTGACCGGTTCCAACTCGACCATTAGTCTCACCTTCTTTCGTGATATTTTATTTGTCAGGTTGCCCCTAACTTGTATAGAATACTCAATTAAACCTTAAAAATCAAGGAAATCTTGCTTTTGTCCTGTATTGTGTACTTTATCTGTATATCTCGACAGAGGTACATTTTCCACAGCATGCCGTGTTTGCTGCTCCTCGCGGTGCAAGCTTCACAATCGTTTTCGTGAATCTGTACCTTTGCTCTCGCCTAAATTAGCGCCCGTATTGCTATTTCATATTCTTCTTAAATATATGAAAATCCCCCAGGGCCTTCCAACCGATTTTGATAATTTTCTTAATGTTAATGGAATTAGTTCCGGCCTGCCGGGGTTTAAAAGAGATGGTTCTGAAGGTCAGTTTCTCTTTATAGAAGGCAAAAAATGTCGTCAGCATAATATTAGGAAGATTATAATCATCTTCAAAACGATCCATGTATCTGGCAACAACTTCTGACTTCATCAGGCGGAATGGGGCATTGGCATCGGGAACTTTGATACCAAAATAGAGTCTGAGTAAAAAGCAGACAACTTTTTCCACAAAATCCCGACTTTTTCCGTCTCCTCTCGCACAGCGATAGCCGAGGATTGCATCATACTTTTCCCTAAGTTGCCAGAAAGCTTCAAATTCTGCCGAGTCAGTCTGCCCATCTGAATCGGTCTGGAAGATATAATCGGCATCGCATTTTATGGCATAGTTATAGAGAGCAATGAGTTTAGGGCCGTGCTGTTTGCCTGTATTTTCCAGAATTTCCAACTGGGGATGGGTTTCCTTTAAATGCAAGAGGATGTCATGGGTAGAATCTGTACTTCCGCTGTCAGCTACAACGAGTCTTGATTCTGCTTTTTTCCCTTCAAGCAGGGGATACCAGGCATCCACCACTGCCTTTATATTTTTTTCCTCGTTATATGCCGGCATGACAATATAGACAGAATTATTCTCCATAACACACCTCTTAAAATTTTCTCAGAAATGTATACCTTTTTGTAATCGCACGTCTCGCCAGGGGTACAGTTCCCGCAACATGCTACGTTTGCTGTTCCTCGCGGCGCTTATGCGCTCCAGCTCCTGCGCAAACTCGCTGC
>CAVDGK010000032.1:0-12381 GCA_963607995.1 Oscillospiraceae bacterium
CTCCTTCTCTCAGCTTGCGGACAATTTCAACAGCTTCTTCCGGTGTCATCTTAGGATGAACATCATCATTGATCATCATAACCGGAGCCAGACCGCATGCACCAAGACAGGATACGATCTCGATGGTGAACATCATATCGTCTGTGGTATGCTTCTTGTTTGTCAGGCCAAGTTCCTTCATCAGGGCTTCACGAACCGGAACGGATTTTCTAACATGGCAGGCGGTTCCGTCGCAAACCTTAATAACATATTTACCTTTTGCTTCAAAGGAAAAATTCTCATAGAATGTTGCCACACTATAAGCCTTAGCCTCAGTTATACCGATTTCCTTCGCCACATAGGTAAGAAGTTCTCCCGGCAGATAACGATATTCTGCCTGAATGTCCTGCATAATCGGAATCAGCGATGCCGCTTTTCTTCCGTAATGTTCGATGATCTCGTCTGTTTTCCTGTAATAAGACTGATCCAACATCTGTTGACCTCCTTCCAATCTTCTGCTTTCCGCTCACTTCATTTGTAATTTTATACAAACTAACCTTCTTGAATTGTATCGTATCTTGTCATCATGTACAATAATTGTTTTTCCAATTTTGGCTTTGTATTGAATTTTGCACATAGAATATGCTGTTTTTGCGTCCTGTTTTTGGTTAGTTTTTCCTAACCATATTTTTATTTAATGTCAAAAAGAAAAAGCCCTGACCATTTCTGATCAGAGCCTTTTCTCAAACTGTATTGTATTCAGTAATATTGGAATCAAAAGGTATTTGCCACAATAATAGCTGGATTGCTACATGCTTTGCGTTCTCGCATCTACGCTCCAGCCAGTGCAAAACATGTGCCACAGACACATATTTAGCTCACTTAAAACATTCAATTATGACTTAAACAGAAGATAGCTGTAATCCTTTACCACCGTCTTCATCATTTCCACCAGTCCTGCCGGCATGTCTCCAGTCTGATCCAGTGTCATAACTTTCTCATTTCCAAGGTAGCGGACCAGGAAAGTTCCCTTCTCCCTGTCAAGAGGTGCAAATCCCTGATTGGGTGATGCCTTAAAATCATCTTCGTCTTTAAAGAGTGTCCATTTATCTCTATAAGGGTTAGATGCATATGGACAGAAGAAAGCGCAGTTGCCACATTCATTGCACATATAATCTACATGAAGAACCTGTGGCATATCCATACCCGGAACTAAAATCTCGATATTAGCCCGATTCGGACAAACATCAACGCAGTTCTCACAGATTGTGGAGCATGAAAGACATCTCTTGCCCTCATCCTTCACATCACCCTTTGCCACAAGATTGCCTTTCTTGTCACATGCTGTTTTCATATCCGCTTTAATGAATGTATCATTTCCGGACACAGCTTTTCCAAGAATTGCTTCCGCTGCCTTTTTTGCATTGGCTTCAGCCTTAACGATAATAGAAGGACCGGCCAGGGCATCGCCAATGACATAAACATCAGGAATATTAGACTCGTGATTATCGCTGGTCAGAGGACGGCCTTTTTCATCCGTATTAATGCCATTTGCTTCGTACCACTTAGCATCGCATCTTTCACCAACAGCCAAAAGAACAATATCCGCATCAACGTCCACCATTTCACCGGTTCCTTTAACAGATGCACGGCCACTTGCATCCATGTCTCCCAGAGCCATGACTTCGCAGGTTATCTTGCCATCCTTCTGTTCACCCGGTGACAAAAGTTCGCGGAATTCAACACCATCTTCTATAGCCAGAAGAAGTTCTTCTTCATCTGCCGGCATATAGCGTTTGGTTCTTCTGTATACAAGAGAAACCTTCTCCACTCCGGCATTTTTCTTAGCAGCCCGAGCCACATCCATAGCTGTGTTGCCACCGCCTATAACTACGACATTCTTTCCAAGATCAACCTGTCCCTTAGTCTTATTCCATTCAGTCAGGAAATCAAGAGCATCCATATGACGGCCCTTTTGACTGATATTGCCGGGAGCTGTCGCACCGATTGCCACGATCACGGCATCATTTTCATCTTTAACTTCGGCCACAGATACAACTTTCCCAAGATGGATATTTACACCCAAAGTCTCCAATAACTTGGCATCTTTTCCGATTTCCTTTTGATCAATACGGAAATCCGGAATAGCATAGTCCACGATACCGCCTAATTTTTCTCTCTTTTCATAAAGAGAAACCGTTGTACCTGCCTTAGCCAGATAGTAAGCGGCTGCCATGCCGGCAGGACCACCACCGATAACAGCTACTCTTTTGCCATTTGCAGGTGCAGCCTTGACTTCTCCAAGAACTTTGTCAAAGCTCTCCCTGGCGCATAAGAATTTAGTATCACGAATTTGAACCTGATCATCATAGAAATGACGCGTGCAGGCCATCTGGCAGGGATGAGCACAGATTTTGCCTGTCATATGAGGCAGGGCATTGGTATCAAGAATCACCTTCAGAGCTTCTTCATATTTTCCTTCACCTGCAAGCTGCATATAGGTTGAAACATCCTGATGAATGGGACAGCGATCCTGGCAAGGTGCTGTAAAGCAGTCAAGAAGCGGTACTTTTTCATCCGATTTTCTGGATGGTGTCAGTTTGGCACTCTTTGTGTGGCGGGGATCATGCAGGGCTTCCTCAGCCAGACGATTCAAAGCTTCTACATCTACGCCCTTCCATTCAGGCACGCCCTGTTTTCTCAGTTTTTCAGCCATCTGGGTAAATCTCTGGTAACCGCCAGTCTTCAAAAGGGTCGTTGCCATAGTTACCGGCCAAATGCCACAGCCTACGATCTTATCAATATTAAAATAATCCGCACCGCCGGACATGGCGATTCGAAGTTTGCCATCAAAATCTTTTTCAATCTTAGCTGCCAGGTTAATCGTCAGGGCATAAAGGGAACGGCCTGACATATACATCTCTTCTGCCGGCAGTTCGCCCCGGGTCACATCTACCGGGAAGGTATTGGTAAGCTTTAAGCCAAACTGAAGACCATTTTCTTCAGACACCTGCATAAGGTGCTTAAACATAGGAACTGCATCCTTATACTGAAGATCGTCATCAAAATGGAAACGACCAAATACCATATAATCAAAGCCCATATCATCCATAGTCTTACGGGCAAAATCATAACCTAATAAGGTAGGATTGCATTTAACAAAGGTATTGATCTTCTTTTCTGTCAGAAGATACATGGCTATGCTTTCAATTTCATCCGGCGGGCATCCATGAAGCGTGGATATCGTAGCGGAATTGCAAATATTAGAAGGAATAGCTTCGATGTCTTCTTTTGTTACATGCTTAAATTCAGAAACATGATCTAAAAGAACCTTTTTGGCTTCCTTAAATGTTTCTGTATCTTTAGCTTCCATGATGCTGTCAATAAAAGTATTTACCTTATCACCTTTGATGCCTTCCAGATCGTAGCCTACGGAAATATTGAACTGGAAGCCATCAGTGCTGCCCAGACCATATTCCTTAGCCACGAAATGAAGAGCCATCCAGGCATTAATATATTCATGAAGAGCTTCGCGAACTTCAAGTTCCGTTGACCACTCGCAGTTATAACCTTCATCGTCCGATTTAATGCAGGGTTTGGCCACGCAGGCAGCCAGTTCCCGGCCATCCATTTTCTGAACAGTTTTCAATTCAAAGAAGCGGGCACCGGCATAATAGGATGCAATAATATTCTGGGACAGCTGGCTGTTAGGGCCGGCTGCCGGTCCGATAACGGTTTCCAGTTTTCTATCAAAAATATGCTGGGCAGAAGCCTCATCTGCTACAAAAGGTCTTCTAACGCCAAAGACATGACCTTTGTCATGCTCAGCCATGATCCACTCAAGCAGCTGCTCAAAGGACATAGGTCTCATAATATCGCTCATACTTTATTCCTCCTTGTATCTTTAGCCGTTAATACTCTTCCACAATTTAGCCGAAGACTCTCTCACCTTCGCCATGACAGCCTGCTCATCGCAGCAGAGAAGTTCACGGTCCTTCATCAGGATCTGACCATTGCAGATGGTTGTGCGGCAATCATGTCCCTGCATGCCAAAAAGAATATGACCGTTAACATTGGAAGCATTCATTTCTGTCTGTGGATTATAATCCATGGTAATAACATCGGCTGCAGCACCTTCTTTCAAAACACCAAGAGGTGTCTTAAAATAGCGGTTTGCCATTTTTGCATTATTTTTGAAGAGCATTTGGGGTACTTCGCCCCAGGCAGCATTGCAGTCACACAGACTGTGCTTATGAAGAATATTGGCCACTTTGAAAGATTCAATCATATCATGGGTATAGCCATCAGTTCCAAGACCTACCAGAATGCCATGATGAACCTGTTCCATGGTTGGCGGGCAGCCGGCAGCATTGCCCATATTAGATTCCGGATTGTGAACGATCATGGTATCTGTATCCTTAATAAGCTGCATCTCATGCTCATTAACATAAATGCAATGGCCCAGAAGTGTCTTCGGTCCGAGAATATTATGATCATAAAGGCGGTCCACGATTCTCTTTCCATACTTATGCAGGCAGTCATGAAGATCTTCAATGCCTTCTGCCACATGGATGTGATAGCCCACACCATCCGGCTTCTGCTCAGCTGCATAATCAAAAGTTTCATCTGAAATTGTAAACTGAGCATGCATGCCCATCATACCGGCAAGCATGTCCGAATCATCTTCCAGCGCATATTTGATCCATGCCGCATTTTCATCAACAGACTCTTTAGCCTTCTCTTTACCATCACGGTCTGAGATTTCATAGCACAGACAGGCCCGGACACCAAGCTCTTTTGCCACATCTCCCAGTTGGAAAAGAGAATCCCTTACATGTCCAAAGCTGGCGTGATGATCAAAAGATGTAGTAACACCATTTTTGATCAGATTAATATAGGCACTGTAAGCGCTATATTTATCATTTTCCAGAGTCAGATGACGGTCGATGCACCACCACTGACCATCCAGAATATCCAGGAATCCTTTTGGATTATATCCTTTAATGGAAAGACCACGAGCCATTTCGGAATAGATATGCTCATGCATATTAATGAAGCCAGGCATGATCACACCGCCCTTGGCATCAACAAATTCGGCCTGAGGATATTTTTCTTTCATTTCAGCCAAAGTACCGACTTCTTTAATCTTCTTTCCGGAAATAACGACTGCGCCATCTTCGATAAACGGATTTTTGTCATCACGAGTGATCAGTTTTCCATTTCCTACAAGCAGCATATCTCTTCCTCCTTTGTACCTGACAATTGTTATTTGCTTTAAAAAACATCTGTTCAAAATTAAGTATTGAATTTCAGCATCTGGCTAATTCTAACAATTTTGATGTTTTTTCTTTGTGGAAAATCAACCTTTAGATTCAATAGGTTATTGCTTTATAGCACAGGAGGACCGCTAATGCGGTCCTCCATCGTACGCTTAAGCTTCATATTTATCCTGCTGGAGCTTTGTTTTCATTTTTCTGAGCATGCTCATTTTACTGATGTGCCTTGGCAAACTCATCCATGTATTTAACCAGAGCTTCAACACCTTCCTTCGGCATCGCATTGTAGATAGAAGCTCTCATGCCGCCAACCAGTCTGTGACCTTTCAGATTTGAGAAGCCATGTGCTGTCTGTCCCTTGACAAACTCAGCATCCAGTTCATCATCACCGGTACGGAAGCAGACATTCATCATAGAACGTGAGCCCTTTTCCACAGTTGATTTGTAGAAGCTCTGAGAATCCAGATAATTATAAAGAATAGCAGCCTTTTCTTCGTTGCGTTTCTTCATTTCTTCCAGACCGCCCTGTCTTAAAAGATAATCCGTTACCAGCTTAATAATGTAAATCTGGTATGTAGGCGGTGTGTTCAGCATGGATTCTTTTTCAGCCATCTTCTGGAAATCCCAAATCTTCGGTGTAATCTTCATGGCATTGCCGCACAGGTCTTTACGAACGATAGCCAGGCAGCAGCCGGCCGGAGCCAGGTTCTTCTGAACACCGGCATAAATCATGCCATATTTTGAAACATCAACCGGCTCAGACATAATACTTGAAGACATATCTGCAATAAGCGGAACATTGCCGGTTTCCGGAATGTAATTGTATTTTGTACCAAAGATAGTATTGTTCCAGCAAACATGGACATAGTCTGCATCCGGATTAAGCGTCAGTTCATCCTGCTGCGGAATATGTGAGAAATTGCAAGACTCTGTGGAACCTGCGATACGGGCTTCCTTCAGATATTTGGCACCTTCCTTCTGGGCTGCACCGGAGAAGTTGCCGCTGACGATATAATCAGCTACACCGCTCTTATTTCCAAGATTCATAGCCAGTGCTGCAAAAAGACCTGAGGCACCACCCTGAAGAAACAGAACATAATAATCATCCGGTACGTTCAGGATCTTACGAACATTAGCTTCTGCTGCTTTGATGATTTCATCATAGACTTTTGATCTATGACTCATTTCAAGAACGGACATACCGCTTCCATGATAATTAAGAAAATCCTCTTTTGCTTCAAGAAGTACTTCTTCCGGAAGAATAGACGGACCAGCTGAAAAGTTATAAATTCTGCCTTCGATCATTTCATTATCCTCCTAAATGAGTTATCTGTTTAATATATGGTTTATTTTGGTGCATTTAATATGTCAAAAAATTAAAAGTTATTATTTGCGCAGGTACTTTTTTCTTTGACCATGCATCATTTTAATGCCAATTTACTGATGGGGATCACCAATTTCTTTAAAAGCTTCAAGCAAAGCATCCATTTTCGGTGCCACATGAAGAGGCTCACCGGCTGCCTTAATGGCATTATTAACATCCTTAAGACCATTTCCGGTTACTACGGAAACAACGGAAGCATCCTTCGGGATCAAACCTTTTTCGATGGCTTTCTTCAGACCTGCTGTTCCGGCAGCACCTGCCGGTTCTGCAAAGACGCCAGCACCTCTGCCAAGAATGCGCATGGCTTCAAGAATTTCCTCATCAGAAACATTAACCGGAATACCATTCGATTCTTTGATAGCTTTCAATGCTTTTGTAGCATTTCTTGGAACGCCTACGGCAATGCTGTCTGCCAGTGTATCTTCCGGCATAGGCTTCCAGTCCATAGTTCCCTCAGCTGCTGCTTTATTAAGCGGACAGCACCCTTCAGCCTGAACGGCAATAAGACGGGGCAGACGATCAATAAAGCCTGCTGCATAAAGATCCTTAAATCCCTTCCAGACACCGGCAATAGTGCAGCCATCTCCTACGGAAATAGCCACAAAATCCGTCATTTTCCAGTTAAGCTGTTCAGCAATTTCAAGGGCAACGGTTTTTTTGCCTTCCATAAGGTAGGGGTTAATAGCCGCATTCCGGTTATACCAGCCCCAGCGGTCAATGGCTTCAGCAGAAATCCGGAAAGTATCCTCATAATTACCTTTAACGGAAATAACTGTAGCACCGAAAGTTTTAAGCTGGGCCACCTTGCCGATAGGTGCTCTCTCCGGAACGAAAATATAAGTCTTCAATCCCGCTGCTGCCGCATTTCCGGCTAAAGAGCTGGCTGCATTTCCGGTAGATGAGCAGGCAATAATCTTTTTGCCGGCTTCTTCTGCTTTGGCTACTGCCATAGCCGACGCTCTGTCTTTCAGAGAAGCCGTAGGATTGATACCATCATCTTTAATATAAAGCGTCTTTATTCCAAGCTGCTGAGCCAGATGATCCACTTTATAAAATGGTGACCAGCCTACTCTCAGCTTCGGATAATGACCAATGCCTTCAACAGGAAGGAATTCTTCATAGCGCCACATGGAATTTTCACGTCGGGAAGCCATATCCTCTTTTGTGACAGCTTTTTTGATGTAATCATAATCATATGTAATATCCAGCATGCCCTTGCAGGAAGGACAGGTGGTTGTATTGGGATCTACGTCGTAGATAATCTTTCCACATTCAACGCAGACCGCACCGGTCACATTTTTCATGTAAGACTCCTGTTTTATTCTGTCTTTATATGAAGATTCATCGGAAAGGCACTCTGTGCCCCTCCGATGATATTTTCAAAAGATTAAAGTGTTTTTAAAAGGCCTGTTGCCTCATTAAACTCATTAATAAGTTCATCCAGATCCTTAGCCTGAGCATGAACAGCATCCCATGTACCTTCCACGTCATACCACAGAGCATTCAGTTCTTCTACATCCTTGCCCTGCTGCTCAACCCATGTATAGTATTTCAGGTTATGGACTCTCTTACGATCTGCATAAGTCAGTTCCATCATATTATCAGTCTTCAGGTTCAGAATATGAAGGTTGTGGTCCAGTTCAGCAGCTCTGTCGCTGTAAGCACCATAGGTTTCATTCAGTTCAGCGATACGACTTCCGTACATAACAGCTGAATCCGTCAGGACTGTACCTACTACATCATGTTCAGTCATTTCATAATATTTAGCCATCTTAATGCAGCAAAGTACATTGGCAATACCGGAGATACCAAGCCATGTCAGCTGCTCGATCACTTCATCATCAATCTTCAGCTCATTCTTCAGATAAGCCTGGCCTTCCGGTGTATTGAAGAGGCGAAGAAGTCTCTGTGAATCTTCATCATCAATATCGATAACCATATCCGTATTCTTAACATTATGGATCCACGGAATATGCTTATCACCAATACCTTCAATACGATGGCCGCCGAAGCCATTATTCAGAATGGTAGGACACTGAAGAGCTTCACCAACACCAAGCTTAAGTCCCGGATACTGTTCTTTCAGATAATCGCCGCAGGATAACGTACCTGCTGAACCAGATGTGAAGCAGGCACCGGCAAAACGGTCACCTTCTCTCTTGGCATCTTCAAAAGCATCAGCCAGAGCATGACCTGTAACATTATAATGCCACAGCGGATTGCCCATTTCAGCAAACTGGTTAAAGATCATATACTGAGGATCATGACTCAGTTCGTTGGTCTTATCAAAGATTTCTTTTACGTTTGACTCACATCCCGGTGTAGCGATAACTTCAGCACCGATCTCATGCAGCCAGTCAAAACGTTCCTTGCTCATTTCAGCCGGCAGAATAGCGACACCCTGAGCACCCAGCAGACGGGAATTGAAAGCACCACCACGGCAATAGTTTCCGGTTGATGGCCAGACAGCCTTATGTTTATCAACATCGAACTGACCTGTTACAAGTCTCGGAGCCAGACAGCCGAAAGAGGCACCAACTTTATGACATCCTGTGGGGAACCACTTGCCTACCATAGCGATGATACGGCAGGGAACACCTGAAAGGGATGAAGGAATTTCAATATAGTTCGGAGCCTTGCGATAAAGTCCGCCTTTTTCCTTCGGTTCATTCTTCCATGTAATACGGAAAAGGTTCAGCGGATTGATATCCCACAGACCAACATTTTTTAGTTTTTCCTGAATTGGAGCCGGGATTGTCTCCGGATGCTGCATCTGGGAAATAGTCGGAATAATGATGCCATTTTCCTTTGCTTTATTAATGTTGTGCTGCAGACCTTCTGCATTTTTGGTCAGATCAATCACAATAACTGCCTCCTTATTTTTGTATTTATTTGCTGATTTTGTTTATAAAATCATCTAAATTAGCATTTATTTGTCTGTATTCTACCATTGCCATTTAGCATTGACAACAAATTATTATATGTTCTTGGATTATTCCAAAAATTTTTGTTGTATTTTATGCAAAAATACTTTTTAGTTTTCAAAGTGCCAATATATTTTGTTTTTTCGTTGTTTTTCATAGATTCTCTGCTTGCAATCCAACCATGCTATGTTATGATAATATAAAAATAGCAAAAAAATTTTTTGATTTTTACACAGACACTTTCTGAAAGGAGGCAGAACATGAGTCAGTCAAGACTGGTTCTTCTTAAGCAGATGGCCGACGGCATCGCAGCTGAATTCGGTCCAAACTGTGAAGTGGTTGTGCATGATCTCTCACGACGCCACGTCAATAACTCCATCATCTATATCGTTAATGGGAACATTTCCGGCCGTCAGGTTGGTGACGGTGCCTCCCGTGCCGTCCTCAGAGCCCTGAAAAAAGGGGCTGAACTGACCGATTCCTATGCCTACCTGACACGGACAGACAGCGGCCGCATTATGAAATCTTCTACCATGTATATTAAGGATGATGATGGCAATCCCAAATATGCCTTGGGCATCAACTTCGATATTACAAACCTGGTAGCTTTCGAAGGAACCATTAAAGCACTCACAGGCAGCGTCCATGATTCATCTGATTCGGACACCTCTAAATCAGACCGTATTCCAAAAGATGTCAATACTCTTCTGGACGAACTGATTCAGCAGTCTGTTGAGCTTGTCGGTGTGCCGGTTGCCTTCATGACCAAGGAAGACAAGATCAAAGCCATCAATTTCCTAAATGATACAGGAGCTTTCCTTATTACCAAGTCCGGTGATAAAGTTTCAAAGTTCTTTGGCATTTCAAAGTACACACTTTACAGCTACGTCAATATCAATAAGTAGCCGCATTTTTTCTTCGGGGGAAATAGACTATGAATCTTACTAATAATGAAGAATTGGTTTTCACGTCAAATATCATGGATAAAACCGATGACAAATGGCTCTCTCTTATGTCTTATGAAAATGTAGCAGAAGCCCTTCGTTTTCATCGCAGTTTTCCACAATATGATGTAACACCCCTGCGTCGTCTTTCTCACCTGGCTGACTATCTGGGAATTAAATCCCTGCATGTCAAAGACGAATCTTACCGTTTCGGTCTTAATGCTTTCAAGGTACTTGGCGGTTCTTATGCCATGGCCAAATACATTGCCAAGGAAACAGGCAAATCAGTCGACGATCTGCCTTACGAAGTGCTTTCTTCCGAAAAACTTCGCAAGGAATTCGGACAGACAACCTTCTATACTGCAACAGACGGTAATCATGGCCGTGGGGTTGCCTGGGCCGCCAACCGGCTTGGCCAAAAATCCGTTATCCGGATGCCCCGTGGTTCATCCGAAATTCGTCGTTCCAACATTGCTAAAGAAAATGCTGAGGTAACGATCGAAGATCTTAATTATGATGAATGTGTCCGTCTTGCTTACAACCAGTCAAAGGAGGATCCGCACGGTGTCATGATTCAGGATACGGCCTGGAGAGGCTATACGGATATTCCAGCCTGGATCATGCAGGGTTACGGATCCCTGGCACTGGAAGCAGACCGTCAGCTTATCGCTGATGGCGTGGAACAGCCTACTCATGTCATTATTCAGGCCGGGGTTGGTTCCTTAGCCGGTGCTGTTGTAGGCTATTTTGCTAATAAATACAAAGATAACCCGCCAAAGATGTGTGTTGTGGAAGCCGGTGCTGCCGACTGTATCTACCGCTCCGCTCTTCACAAGGACGGCAAGGTCGTCAAAGTAAAAGGCAAGCTTGATACCATTATGGCCGGTCTTGCCTGCGGTGCTCCCAATACCATTTCCTGGGATATTTTAAGAAATCACGCAGCCGGCTTTGCCGGAGCTCCGGACTGGATGAGCGCCTGCGGCACCCGTATCTATGGTATTCCGTTGCAGGGTGATACGCCTATTATTTCCGGCGAATCCGGTTCCGTCACTATGGGATTTTTGTATGCCCTTTCCATGTATAAACGGTATGGTTATATTAAGGAAGCTCTTGGCATCGATAAACATTCCAACGTGCTTTTAGTTTCAACAGAAGGCAATACCGATCCGGCTCGTTTCCGTGAGGTTGTCTGGACAGGCCTTTATGGCATCCGTCACCGCGGTGAGGAATGGATCAAATGATAATTTTATCCGTAACAAGTATTTCTCGGATAAAAGAGTCATGAAATGAACCACATTTCATGATAGGCTTCGTGAAGCGTTTCCTATGACATTGGTTAATCTTAAGATGATTAACATCTTAACTTGTACATACATAATTTAGGAGGACATTATTATGAATCTGGATTATAACAAAATCCTGGAGTCTGCCAAAAGCTATGAAAAAGATATGACGGCTTTTCTTCGCTCCCTCATCGCCATTCCCAGTGAAAGCTGTGAGGAAGAAGGTGTCATCAAGAGAATTGCCGAAGAAATGAAGAAAGTCGGCTTTGATAAAGTTGAAATCGATCCGGAAGGCAACTGCCTTGGCTGGATGGGTAACGGTCCCCGCATCATTGCCTTGGATGCCCACATCGATACAGTAGGCATCGGTAACCGTGACAACTGGGAATTTGATCCCTATGAAGGTTATGAAACAGACAAAGTCATTGCCGGCCGCGGCGGTTCCGATCAGGAAGGCGGTATCGTATCTTCCGTTTACGGTGCTAAGATCATGAAAGATATGGGCATCCTTCCCGCCGATGTAACGCTTCTGGTAACCGCTACCGTTCAGGAAGAAGACTGTGATGGTCTTTGCTGGCAGTACATTCATAA
>CAVDGK010000033.1:0-12303 GCA_963607995.1 Oscillospiraceae bacterium
CTATATAGGAGTTGTTGAAAATGAATAAACGTCTGATAGGCATGCGGGTATTCTATCTCATTATGATCGTTGCCATCATCGCCGTCTATATGTATGGTGCGAGAAACAGCCAGGCTACGGATACCTATTCCTACAAAGAAATGACTGAGGATCTGGAAGCTGAAAATATTTCAGCTGTGACCATTACGCAGAATAGTGAAGTTCCCACCGGTACCGTAACGGTTACATTGAAAACCGGGAAGAACGGAGCTTTTTATGCAACGGATGTTAATGATGTCTATAACCTGGTTAAAGATGTCAGTGGTATTTCACTGACGGTAGAAGATGTACCCCATACGAGCACCTTTATGACATCCATTCTGCCCATTATTCTGCTTGGCTTTGTCCTTTTTATGCTGATGATGGCTATGATGCGGGGACAGGCCGGAGGCAGCAATGGTCAGATGATGAATTTCGGAAAGAGCCGTGCCCGTCTTTCTACAGATGCAGATAAGCAGATCACTTTTGATAATGTGGCCGGTCTTGAGGAAGAAAAAGAAGAATTGGCAGAGGTGGTAGAGTTCCTTCGAAGCCCTGCTAAGTTTACAAGAGTAGGGGCCCGGATTCCCAAAGGTGTCCTTCTTGTAGGACCTCCAGGAACTGGTAAAACCCTTTTGGCCAAGGCTGTGGCCGGAGAAGCAGGGGTTCCCTTCTTTTCCATTTCCGGTTCTGATTTTGTGGAAATGTTCGTTGGCGTTGGTGCCAGCCGTGTCCGTGACCTTTTTGCAGAGGCCAAGAAAAATCACCCTTGCATTATTTTCATTGATGAGATCGATGCCGTTGGCCGTAAGAGAGGCGCCGGTATGGGCGGTGGCCACGATGAGAGAGAGCAGACCTTAAACCAGCTTTTGGTTGAAATGGATGGCTTCGGTGTCAATGAAGGCATCATCGTTATGGCGGCTACAAACCGTGTGGATATCCTGGATCCGGCTATCTTAAGACCGGGACGTTTTGACCGGAAGGTTGCCGTCGGCATGCCGGATGTGAGAGGTCGTGAGGAAATCCTTAAGGTTCATACAAGAAATAAACCTCTTGCAGATGATATTAATCTTGAGAAAGTAGCCCGGACGACGGCTGGTTTTTCCGGAGCTGATCTTGAAAATCTTATGAATGAGGCTGCCATTAACGCAGCAAGAGATATGCGGGAATACCTGGTTCAGGATGATATCAAGGAAGCCTTTGTTAAGGTTGGCATTGGTACAGAAAAGAAGAGCCGTATTATTTCCGATAAAGACAAGAAGATTACGGCTTATCATGAAGCCGGTCATGCCATTCTTTTCCATGTCCTGCCGGATGTGGGACCGGTTTATTCCGTGTCCATCATTCCTACAGGCCCGGGAGCAGCAGGTTATACCATGCCCCTTCCGGCAAAGGATGATCTTTTTAATACCCGTGGCAAGATGCTTCAGAATATTATGGTAGATCTGGGCGGACGTATCGCTGAAGAAATCATTTTCGATGATATTACCACCGGCGCTTCCCAGGATATCAAAGTGGCATCCCAGACGGCCCGGGATATGGTTATGCGGTATGGCATGTCGGAAAAACTGGGTCTTGTTTCTTATGACAGCGACAGCAATGAGGTCTTCATTGGCCGCGACTTTGAAAAGACCAGATCCTTCTCCGAAAATGTGGCTTCCACCATTGACGAAGAGGTTCATGACATCATCCAGAATTGCTATAAAAAAGCACGCAGCATTATAGAAGAACATCGTGATGTGCTGGACAAGTGTGCAGCTCTCCTTCTTGAAAAGGAAAAAATCTCACGAGACGAATTCGAGGCATTGTTTGAATAATTCAGCAAAGAACAAAATTGATTATATCCTGACTGTACGGCCCCTTTTTAACGAGAGGGCCGTATTTTCTGATGAAACAGCTTCTTTCTGCCGGCCTTTTGAGGTGAAAGCCGGCGATGAAATGCATATCCGCATCCGGACGGAGGAAGATAATGTAGACTCTGTTTTCCTTATCAGCGGGACGCAGCGCATTCTTATGCAGGTTGTGGAAAAGAGACAGGGGTTTGATTATTATGAGGCCTCCCTCCTTGTTGGGAAGGAACCTATAAGCTATTATTTTGAACTTATCTGCGGTGAGTATACGGTCTATTATAATAAAAATGGCATTTCCGAATGGCATGATACGCCTGGAGATTATCATGTACTTCCTGACTTTAATGTGCCGGCCTGGTCCAGAGGAGCGGTAATGTATCAGATTTACACAGATCGCTTCTGCAATGGAAATCCGGATAATGATGTGCGTACCGGTGAGTATGTCTATCTGCAAAAAGAAGTCGTACACAAAGATAATTGGAACGATCTGCCGGAAAATCTGGATGTAGGCAATTTCTATGGGGGTGATCTCCAGGGAGTGCGTGAAAAACTGGATTACCTTCAGGATTTGGGAGTTGAGGTGCTCTATCTTAACCCCATCTTTGTTTCGCCCAGTAACCACAAGTACGACACCCAGGATTATGAACATGTAGATCCCCATATTGCTGTCATCCTTAACGACGGGGAAAATGGCACCCATATTCGGGAAACGGATCCGGAAAACCTGGCTGCTTCGGATCAGTATTTTGCTGATTTGGTAGAAGAAATCCATCGCCGCGGCATGCGGGTTATCCTGGACGGGGTTTTCAATCATTGCGGTTCCTTTAATAAATGGATGGACAGGGAAGGTATCTATAAAAGTCGCGGCGATTATGAGCCGGGAGCTTATGAAGACCAGGAAAGTCCCTATCATACCTATTTTAAATTTAAAAATGAATGGGCCTGGCCGGATAATGGCACCTATGTGGGGTGGTGGAATATGGAAACCCTGCCCAAGCTTAATTATGAGGAATCCCCAGATCTTGTGGAGCATATCTACAAAATAGCTGAAAAATGGGTTTCGCCCCCCTATAATGCTGATGGTTGGCGGCTTGATGTGGCGGCCGATCTGGGAGTGACAGAAGAATTTAATCATAAATTCTGGCGGGGATTCCGTGAGCGGGTGCGTAAGGCCAATCCTGAAGCCATTATTCTGGCAGAACATTATGGAAATCCAGGGGACTGGCTTAAGGGAGATCAGTGGGATACGGTTATGAATTACGATGGATTCATGGAACCTGTTTCCTATTTCCTTACCGGCATGGAAAAGCATTCTGATGAATATAATGAAAATTTAAAGGGAAACGGAGAAGCCTATTTTGGCAAAATGAGAGCCGTGGAACTGGCATTTTCAGCATCGTCCCTGCAATGCGCCATGAATGAGCTGGATAATCATGATCATTCCCGGTTCCTGACACGGACCAATCAAAAGGTGGGTCGTCTTGTAACACTTGGAAGTGATGCGGCCGGCGAAGGTGTGGTGATTCCGGTGCTGCGTCAGGCCGTTGTCATGCAGATGACCTGGGTGGGAGCACCCACGCTATATTATGGTGATGAAGCCGGCATGGTGGGCTTTACCGATCCGGATAATCGACGTACCTATCCCTGGGGTCATGAAAATAAAGATCTGATCACTTTCTACAAAGAGGTAATCCGCCTTCATAAGGAATGGCCGGTTCTTCGGGATGGTTCTTTAATGGAACTTTCCGGTGGCGAAAATAATGTTGCCTATGGCCGTTTTAATGAAAAGGAAGCGGTGGTGGTAGCGGTTAATACAGCTCATTATGATATAACTTTATCCCTTCCGGTGTGGATGCTGGGGTATTCCGATCTTCATTCCGTTGGTTTCCGCTTCCTTTTTGGAACATATCTGGAGCATTACGGAACCGATGGGGATGATGTGGCAGCAAAAAATGGTATGCTGGAAATTGTTCTTCCACCTCATTCTGCTGTGGTTTATGGGAGAAGAGACTAAAAGGATAAAATTTAAGAGAAAACCTATTGTTTTTGAATGACAGGTCATCTCTAAAGATAAAAAAAGAAAAAAAGGAAAAAGTTATGAAAAAGAAAATTGTTATTGGATTACTGGCTATGACGTTGACAGCTTCCATGCTGACAGGCTGCGGAGAATCATCCGAATCATCATCTACAGAATCGGGGGAGGCAGAAAGCTCTTCAGAAGAAACGGAAACATCGGAAGATGAAATTCCGGATGCGGTTTCAGGCATTAGTATTGTGGATGAGACAGCTGATTTTGATAATATCAGCGATTTCATTACCATCGGTGAGTATAAAATGGAACTCACGAAGGATGAAAGTGTGGATACCTCTTCCTATGGTGAAGAGATTGCACCTTTGGTGGGATATTATCATTATTATTCAGAAGATACACCGGCTGAGCTTGGCATGACCGCTACTTTGGATTATGCAGGAACAGTTGATGGCGAGGCACTTGATGGTATGTCCGGTGAAGACCAGGAGTTGGTTCTGGGATCAGGTTCTTTCATTGACGATTTCGAGGAACAGCTGGTGGGTGCAAAAATCGGCGAAGAGGTGGTCGTTAACGTGACTTTCCCGGAGAACTATTCAAATAATGAAGATTTGTCCGGAAAAGATGCTGAATTTACCTGTACCATTAAGGGCCTTAAGAGAGGCGCCTGGGATCTTTTTGTCAGCAACTGCACAGTCAATAAGGTTCCTAAGAGTACTTATTCTCTTATGCTGAGTACATTAAAGAGTAATTATGAATATTATGCTTCCCAGAACAGTATGAGTTATGAAGATTTTATTGCTCAATATGGTATTACAGAGGAGAGCATTCAGGAAAATGCATTGAGTAAGACCAAACAGGCTTTGGCAGCTATTGCCATTATGAGCGAACTTGGTTATGATCATACATCAGATCTTTATACGTCCATGGAAAATGCCATTATCTCTGCCAGTGGTTATGATGATAAGCAGGCTGTCCTGGATGCAGGCATTACGGAAGACCAGATCGCCATTTCCGCAAATTATTACACAGCCCTCAAGGCATTGCTGATGGCTAACGGATGCGTTGAATAAAGATATGATGCTGTTTTGGCTGCATGCAAGGATGGCACGATTAGTGAAGAACGTTTAAATCAGAGTGTTAATAAGATTTTGAAATATAAAGCAAGTATGCAGCAGTAATTGTTTAAAATAATTTAACATTAATAGTCTAAGGGAGTCTCGCTTGGAGGCTCCTTTTTATGTGCATAAAAGTATAGGCTTTTGATACGTACGAGCCGGCCTTAGCACTCCTGCGCGGCAAGACACGCTTTCGCGACCCTCGTCGAGCAGAGCACATGCTCACATTTAATGAAGTCGAGTGCCTGCACGATGACTGCGTTTAGTGAAGCAGCGGTTCCTTCGAACGTAGTGAGAATGGAACTTCTTTATTTTTAAGTGCCGGCCTCCTCGAGGGTCTTCCGTAGAGGTGTGCATAATTCTGACTCTCTACCTCTGGCGAGTCGTACGATGAAAAAAATTACGTTTCTAATAAAATCTCTTGCTATACTGTATATAACACATTATACTAAAAACTGCATTATCATGAATATAAGATTATTCATAAATTGCGGATAATGCATACCACACAGTATACTGGGGAGTATGCTTATATAGAGAAGGGGTACCATGGGGAGAGAGCACATCGAGGACTCTCTGGCGATGGAAATGAAACGGGGAACGCTGGTGCTATGCGTTCTCCTTCTGGCTGATGAACCATTTTACGGATACAGCCTCGTCAGTGAGATGCAGAAAAAAGGAGTGGATGTAGAGGCAAATACTCTCTATCCACTCCTTAGAAGGCTCTCTTCTCAGGGACTCCTTAGCGACAGCTGGGACACAAGCCAGTCGAAGCCAAGGAAATATTATCAGATTACCAATGAAGGAAAAGAAGTTCGTACATCCATTTTAAAGACCTGGACTAATATGGCTGATGCCGTTGAAAATATGACTGCCTCTTTAAAGAAATAGCAGAAGAACAGGACGGCCCAAATGGAAAAATACGAATCCGGAGAATAAAATGATCACAAACAGACTGGTGGACCGCTATATAGCAGAAGTAATGCGCTATCTCCCTTTTTGGAAAAAACGTTATGCCAAAGTTAAACTGAAAAAATATATCTGCAATATGATCGAGGCTTATTGTGAAGGCAGCCGACCTACCATGCGGGATGTAAAAGAAGTGCTGAGGATCATAGGTAAGCCCAAAAAAGTAGCAAAAGAAATCGATACTATTCACAATGATGACGAGGAAATGGTGGAGATTGACTGGCCGGCTCTGATTATGGTTGGTTTCTATGTGCTCAACGCGTTGGCTGTCATTTTCATTATTGTGGGAATTGCTTCCTTTGGCAGCAGTACACCTCATAATGGACTCTTTGCTTTTGGCATTTTTATCTCCTTGGTTCTGGTACTGGTTCGAATCTTTGTACCGCGGAAGAGAGAAATTGATCTAAAGGATGTGAATTATGGAATCAGAGTCAGAAAAGAAAAGTCCATTTGAAGTAAGAGTGAAGGTTCAGATTCATAAAGAAACCTCATTTTTCGGACCGGGCATTGTGGAACTCCTAAGTTACATCCGGGAATGTGGTTCTGTGAAAGATGCCTGCCGGCGAATGGAACTTTCTTACAGCAAAGGCTGGTTTATTTTGAACCGGGCAGAAGAGGAACTGGGCTATCCACTTATCCAACGCAATCATGGCGGAAAAAAGGGGGGCGGTGCAGCCTTGACGGAGTCCTGCGAAAAACTCCTTGCCCGCTATGAAGAATTAGAAAAAAACATTCAGGCTTATGCTGAAGAAGAATTCAAAAAGATTCTGTCGGATATGTAGAAAAGAAACAACAAGTAGCAAAGCGGATTACGAATATCCGTTTGATTATCATAAACAAAAAGATCAGGAAAACTCATGAAGGTGAGTGATCCTGATCTTTTTGCTACGCGGCACGCCGAAGAATAGGGTCTTTTTTGAAGTTGATGGCGAAGCAGATGATTTCAGCCGTGGCAGTAATGGCCCAGGAGAAGATATAGAGGGCATAGAGTGACTGAATCGTATGGAAATAGGCGAATATCGTATAAATCCAGATGATTCGGAAGACACAGGAACCCAAGATGACGATAATGGTGGGAACGATGGTGTGTCCCAGACCACGGCTGGCGGCAATGGTACCATCCATGAAAGCTGAAAAAGCATAAGAAAATGCCATGATTTTAAGTCGCATAAGACCGGCCTCGACCACCGCTTCCTCGCTGGTGAAAATAAAGAGAAATTCCCGACCGAAGAAAAAGAGGAAGAAGCCGATGGTTAAAGATGAAATAAAAGCAAAACCGACAGAGCTAAAATAGCTTTTAAGGACCCGGTCTCTCTTTTTGGCTCCATAATTCTGACTGATGAAGCTGGCACCGGCCACATAGAAGGCATTCATGATTTCGTAGACAATATTATCGGCATTGGCAGCAGCGGAATTTCCTTCCACGATAGTGGTAGAGAAGGAATTAACACCGCTCTGAACGAACATATTGGCGATGGTAAAGATGACATTTTGAAGACCTGCCGGCAGGCCCAGCATAAGAAGGAGCTTTACCTTGTCCTTTGTTATTTTCATAGAAGAAAAATGAAGCCGGCACATGCCTTTGTCCTTAAAAAGGGCATTGATAATAAGGAAGGCGGAAAGGTACTGGGAAATGGCGCTGGCGATGGCCACACCGGCTACATCTAAATGGCAGACGATAACGAAGAAAAGGTTAAGGCAGACATTGACGACACCGGCAAAGGCCAGATAAGCCAGAGGCTTTTTCGTATTTCCAAGAGCACTAAAGACGGCATTACCGAAGTTATAGATGCTAAGAGCCGGCAGTCCCAGGAAATAAATACGAAGATAAAGATGAGCCTGGTCATAGAGGTCATCTTTGGTGCTAAGGAGCCTGAGCAGGGCACCGGATCCGATGAAGCCGAGAAGCAGAGTCAGGAGGCCGACGATAAGCATGACAATGAAACCGGTGTGAACGGTTTCGGAGATGTCACGTGAACGATTGGCCCCGATGAAACGGGCTGTCAGGGCATTGACACCGGAGGAAAGTCCGATGATAAATAAGGTAAAGAGGCTGACGATCTGAGTGGTTGAGCCAACGGCACCAAGGGCACTGGAGCCGGCAAACTGACCGGCAACGGCAAGGTCTGATAGGTTAAAAAGTACCTGCAGCAAATTGGAGCAGATAAGGGGGACAGACAAGGCCAGCATTTTCTTTCCAATGGAGCCTTCTGTCATTGTGATAGCGGATGCCATGATTTTTTCCTTCTCCTACAAAGGGTTATAAATGTGCATTTTTATTAGCTTTATCATTGTAAGACGGGGAAATTATGGTGTCAATCAACGATAAAGCAAGTGACAAAAGTAACTTTACAAACGCGGCGTGTTAGATTAATCTTATGTCATGATTTTATAGGTTTAGATACGAACGTGCATAGGCCGTGCTCTGTGCATCAAAATAGCATAACATTTTTACAATGGAGAATAACAGATTATGGATAAAAAATATGACGTCATAGCATTAGGGGAACTGTTGATTGATTTTACACAGAATGGACTGAGTGCTCAGGGAAATGGTTTATTTGAGGCAAATCCCGGTGGGGCTCCCTGTAACGTTCTGGCCATGCTGAATCGTTTAGGCAAGAAAACCGCATTCATTGGAAAGGTCGGAAATGACGGCTTCGGTATTACCCTTAAAAATACCCTGGAGGAAATCGGAATCGGAACGGAAAACCTTATGATGGATCCGGAAATCCATACCACTCTGGCTTTGGTACAGACACTGCCGGGAGGAGACCGGGACTTTTCCTTCTATAGAAACCCGGGAGCTGATATGATGCTGACAGAGGATGAGGTAAATCTTGATCTTGTCAGAAGTACCCGGGATTTCCATTTCGGAACGCTCTCCATGACTCATGAAGGTGTGGAAAAGGCTACAAAGAAGGCTGTTCTTACTGCTAAAGAAGCCGGTGCCCGCATCAGCTTTGATCCTAATTTAAGAGAACCTCTCTGGGACAGTCTTGATCATGCAGCCAGGGAAGTCTGGTGGGGGATTAGTCAGTGCGATATCCTGAAGATTTCTGATAATGAAATTCAATGGCTTACAGGCAAAGAAGATTTTACAGAAGGTGTGAAGGCTATCCGGGAGAAATATAATGTGCCCCTTATTCTGGTTTCTATGGGGATGGATGGCAGCCGTGCTTATTACAAGGATTACATGGTGGATGCCAAGCCATTTTTGAGAGATGATACTATTGAAACCACGGGGGCCGGGGACACATTCTGTGGCTGTGTCATCAATTATTGCCTGGATCATGATTTTGAAAATATGACAGAGGATAATCTGAAGGAAATGCTTACTTTTGCAAATGCGGCGGCATCCCTTATTACCACAAAGAAGGGAGCTCTCCGTGTTATGCCAACACGGGAAGAAGTCGAAGAGACTCTGCGTGTTTAAATTTGTTTCTGTAAATGCATCTGCTTTACGATTTGAAAATTAGCTTATAAAGGAAAATTAAAAATTTGAATACGCAAAAAACGTCTGCAATTCTAAAACAAATTGCAGGCGTTTTTTAAAATGATAATTATTCAGAACCCAGCAAATCATTTGACTGGAAAGCGACATAGACAGAAGAAAAACGAGGAAAAAAGTAGTCGCAGACAAGGAGAAACTTTGCAGGGTCAAGACGCATTTTGGCAGTGCAATTAGGACATTTCATAATTTCACCTCCTTGGTTTCACGGGGTGAGCTGGCCGAATCAGAGATATCGGAGTCAGCAAAAAGAGTGCGGACGGCTGCTTCATATTCCGGCAGTTTCTTTGCCTTTCGAATGGCTTTTATTGGCTTTTCGCATTCTGTCAGGATAGTTTCTGTATAGACCCACAGTTCCTTCATGTGGCCCAGAATGGCTGAAGGACCGGAGTAAAGATCCTGGTAGGCTGCATAAATGTCATCATGGAAGCTGATAAGTTCCTTTTTGGTCAGCTTCGGACCACCTTTAATTTCACGGACCAGAGCCGGATTTCGAAGAAGGCCCCGGCCAATCATGATATTTTCGGTTTTTGGTATATTTTCAAGTAAGGTTCTGGCATCGGAGACAGTGTAGATATTGCCATTGTAGCAAAGTCTGTGGCGGCTCTTTTCAGCCAGTTCCTGATACTTTTGAGCATTCGGTTTATTACGGTAAAAATCCTTCTGGGTACGGGGATGGATAATAAGTTCCGATATTGGATATTTTTCATAAAGAGGGAAAATGTCATCAGCTTCTTCTGCACTTTCCATGCCCAAACGGGTTTTGATGGAAATATCCATGAGACCATCTAAAGCACCATAGATTTGATCGAGAAAGTTATCAAGAGCTTCCGGGTTCTTCAAAAAACCAGACCCCTTTCCTTTGGTGACTACGGTGGGAGATGGACAGCCAAGATTGAGATTGACCTCGCTGTATCCCAGATCTTTTAGCATTTTGGCTGTTATGATGAAGCTTTCCGCATCATTAGTGAGAATTTGGGGAATGGCTGCGAGCCCTTCATTATTTTCAAGAGCTGTATCATTTTTTTCTTTATTTTTAATTTTCCCCTTTAAATGGGGTGCCATAAAAGGCATATAATATTTGTCGATTCCTGGAAAGTGGGCGTGGTGAATCTGCCGATACCGGAAATTGGTAATCCCTTCCATGGGTGCAAAATAGAAAGCCATATTCTTCTTCCTGTCTATAATTTAAGCAACAGTTTTTGAGTTATACAAAATGTTCTCTGCAAATAAAAGCTGCCGATTTGCATAGGTTTCTCTTGGTGTCAGAAGTTTCACTGCTTTATAAAATGGATTCTGACGACACAAAATCATTATATCTTAAGGCACAAAAGGCCACAACAGGCGGTTCTGCATCAGAAGATTTTCGGGTATAAAAAGAAAATTTTTCAAGGTGGCTTATTACCTAAAATCGATGGAATTCGGGCCTTGTGCATATTTTAATACAGATATAAAATGCAACCGGTTCCAATAATTGGAACACACTCTCTATTCCCACAGATGGCCGTAAGATCAAGTTCCCAGATCTTGCGGTCATCCTTTTTTTGCTATCAAAGTCCGATCTTACAAGAGACATTGACTGATGTTGCGAAAAAAATGCGGAGCCTATGTTCCACAGCTGCATCTTGATATAAAGCATCTGTCCGGTTTTCCTGTGTACATTTTTCCAAAAACGTAGCTTGACAAAAAAATCGCCCGGTAATATATTTTGATTTAAATTATTTAATTAAAATATTTTAAATAAAATGATTTATTTAAAAAGTTTGCAGCTATTTGGAAATAAGCAAAGCAGTTTTCCGCGAAGGATATACCTTCGGGCAGATAAGCTGTTTGGCAAATGAAGGACGGATAGCTGCGAAAAAAAAAATGGCCGAGAGCCGGGAGGATATTACAAATGACATTCGAAAAAGTAAAAACCGTTATCGTTGACACTCTGAACCTGGATGAGGATGAAATCACCATGGAAGCTAATCTCATGGAAGATTTGGGTGTTGATTCCCTGGATGTGGTGGAGCTTGTAATGGCTCTTGAAGAAGAATTTGATATGAAGATTTCCAATGAAGATGCCTCTGAATTAAAGACTGTAGGCGCTATCGTTTCTTACATTGATGCACATAAGGCTTGAGGCAAAAAAATGAAATGGGATATGGAGACAGTCAATCAGCTGATTGACCGTTTTGAAAAATCATCATTAATGGAACTTGAATTTGCTGACGATGGAGGCAGCATCAGCCTGAAAAAAGGCGGCGCTCTTCCTCCGGCCATGCCGCCTATGCCGCCATATATGCCTGGTGAGGTTAAGTCTCCCATGCCGGAAAATGCTGTACAGGCTGCCGTCAAAAAAGAGGAGGCAAAGCATGAAGAAGGCACCATTATCAAGGCTCCTCTTGCCGGCACTTTCTATCGGGCTCCTTCGCCGGCGGAGAAACCTTTTGTAGAAGAGGGGACCGCTGTCAAAAAGGGCCAGACCATAGGTCTCATAGAAGCCATGAAGATCATGTCGGAGATTCCGTCTCCATGTGACGGCATTGTGGAGACAATTAAGCTTCAGGATGGTGCTTTTGCGGAATTCGATGCACCGCTTATGGTTATCAGGGAGAATTAAATATGTTTAAAAGAATTCTCATTGCCAATCGTGGGGAAATCGCCATGAGAATCCTTCGATGCTGCCGCGAAATGGGAATTGAAGGCATCGTAGCTTATTCTAAAGCTGATGAAGATTCCCTTCCGGTGCAGTTTTCAGAGGAACATGTCTGTATTGGCCCACCTCAGGCTGGAAAAAGCTATTTAAATGAAAATGCCCTGCTT
>CAVDGK010000034.1:0-11967 GCA_963607995.1 Oscillospiraceae bacterium
GCTGCGATGGTTTCCTTATCCATCTCAAGATCTGCCAGAATAAGGGCAACAGAAAGAGGGTGAATGATATAAGGTTCACCCGATTTTCTTACCTGCTCTCCGTGTGCTTCCCTGGCCGCACGATAGGCTTTTTCGATCAATGAGATATCAGCAGACGGATGGTATTTTCTGATGCGTTCAATAAGTTCTTTGTAGAGTTCATCCGGACCTTTTCCCGCTGTTGGGTTAACTTCGCGGGCATCAGGCATTAAAACCGGTGATTTTTCCGCATCTTCTGTTTTCTCTGCTGTTTTGGAAATATCACTCACTCAGCTTTTCCTCCGGTTTTCATACATTTAAATATTGAGTCTGGGTCTCTTTTCCCCAGTCCAAAACTCCGACTGACGATGCAAATACGCCCTCCGTCATTAATTTCCTTCGTAAGCAACAACGCTTGCCACATCATACTTGGCAAGTTTTTCCCGTCCCTTAAGACCTTTAAGTTCCAGAAGGAACAGCATTTTAACCACTTCGCCTCCCAGCTGTTCAACTAACTTGGCAGCTGCTTCCATGGTGCCGCCTGTTGCAATGAGATCATCAACAAGGACTACCTTCTGGCCCGGTTTAATGGCATCTTTATGCATTTCTATGGTGGCTGAACCATATTCCAGATCATAGGTCTGTGAAATGGTTTCGCAGGGAAGTTTGCCTGCCTTTCTTATAAGAACAAAGGGCTTATGCAGATTATATGCAATAGGCATACCGAAGATAAATCCTCTTGATTCAGCTCCGGCGATCACATCAAAATCCAAACCTTCCAAACATTTCTGCATTTCATCGATGGCCAGCTGAAGGCCGTCTGCATCCTGAATCACAGATGTAATATCCCTAAATATAATACCCGGCTCCGGGAAATCCGGTATTGATCTGATATAATCTTCAACTTTCTTCATAATTTTCTCCTTCATCTTATATTCTAATGTTAGGATTAAATATTTTAATCTCAATAAAGCTCACATATCTCTGTGAAAAATTTACTTTACAATTACAAGTAAATAACCCATAGTGCTGAAAATAGCTATTTAGAGGTAACTTACCAACATAATTATAGAGTATAGCATCTTCTAACCCTTTTGCAATTCTCTTTGTGGATTGTATGCAAGGCAAAACACTTAACGATAATGAGTAACAACTGCCTCTATGGTTCGTTTTCCGCGAAATTCATTAACTGTTGGATAATAAACTATAGAAAAAATCGGGCTTTTCTGAATACGATCCACAAGCCCGCCGGCATCCCGAAAGCACACAGCATTAAATGAATATCCATCTGCACTTGTCAGTCTTAACTTTGCCACATTTCCTTCTTTTCCCACAAGTCGGACACTGTCTGCGTGTACATCCTTCATGGCAAAAACCGGTTCCGGATTTTCCTGACCATAGGGTTCCAAAAGCGTCATCTGATCAATCAGTTCTTCTGTCACATAAGACATGGGCATCAGCATATCGATAGCAATTTTATTATAGAAATCTTCTTTTGTAAGCTCACTCTTTTCATTAAGCCTTTGTCGAAATGCCTCAACATTTTCTTTTTTAAGAGAAATACCGGCAGCCAGGGGATGACCGCCAAATTTCTCAAGAAGATCCGCACATTCCTTCAAGCCATCGATCATGGAATATTTTTCAATGGAACGACCGGAACCCTTAACGCAATTTTCTCCATCTGTCAAAACATAAACCGGATGCGAATATTTCTCGCGGATTCGACCGGCAATAATACCTGCCACACTTTCGTGACAATCCGGCAGATAAATAACATAAATATCATCTTTCGAAAAATCACCCGCCAGGATTTGTAACTCAGCCTGCTTAACCCCCTCTTCCGTCATTTCCTTACGGCGTTCATTTAAGCTTTTCATATGAGTAGCGATGGATTCCGCCTCTTTCTCATCCTCCGTCTCAAGAAGGCGGACGGCTTCAAGAGCACTACTGAGCCGGCCACTGGCATTAAGACAGGGGCCAAGAACAAAGCCCACATGATAAGCCTTGATATCTTCAGCTTTGAGCTTATTTACCTCAAGAAGTTTCAAAAGTCCAATATTCGCAGTATGATGGAGTCTTTCAAAACCTGCTCGAACAAGGGTCCGGTTTTCCCCTTTAAGGACTACAATATCACCGATGGTGGCAAAGGCTGCGTACTCTATAAGATCATCAGTCACAGGACATTGGAGGGCTTTTAAAAGTTTCCAAGCCACTGCCGCTCCGCAGAGAAATTTGAAAGGATAAGGACAATCCTCCTGCTTCGGATCAACCACTGCATCTGCATCCGGTACTGTCACCACGTCATGATGATCCGTCACGATGGTTGTCATACCAAGTTCTTTGGCCAGAGTCATCTGGGCTGAAGCCGAAATACCATTATCACAGGTAATAATGGTATCCACGCCATCCTCTTTTGCCTTGCGGACGATGCCTTCACTAATGCCATATCCATCTTTGATCCGATGAGGTACCGTATAGTCCACATGAGCTCCAAGTGCTTTAAGACCGGTACTCAGTATATAAGTTGCCATAATCCCGTCAATATCATAATCGCCGACGATACGTATAAACGCACCGTCGGCAATTTTATTTTGCAAAATAGCTACCGCCTTAGACATATCCTTCATTAGAAAAGGATCTGCCAAATCCTCAACCTTTCCGTTTAGATATTCATCGAACTCCTCATCAGTAATAATATCTCGATTCCGGATCAGACGGGCTACCACGGGATCTATGGAATATTTCCGGCCAAGAGCTTTAAAATCAGCCCTTTTAGCCATTACAGTCCAATTTTCCACGTTTTATTTTTTCTTTTTCTTTCTAATAACATTAGGGTTTCTTTCGCTGCGAACTGCAATTGTATCATTCTTTGCAGCATTCTTCACAACGCTTTCTTTTACAGCAACTGTATTATTTTCTTCTGTTCCCACTGCAGCTGAGGCTGCTATAACCGGAACATCTTCAGCTGAATAGTAATCCTTGTTCTTACCAACACGGGTTCTCAAAACGAACCACAGAGAACCGGTCAGGCAGACAGAGGAGAAAGCACCGGCAACGATACCAACCAGCATAGGCAGTGTGAATTCTTTAATAGAAGAAACACCTATGATGTAAAGCACCAGGATTGATGCAAAGGTTGTCAGGTTGGTCAGAATACTTCTTGTCAAGGTTGCATTGATGGCTTCATTGACAAGAGCTGTCAGGTTGCCTCCCTTCTTAAGGGTCGGTAGCTTCTCTCTGATACGGTCGAAAATGACGATGGTGGAGTTGATAGAATAGCCAAGGATCGTCAGCATAACCGCAATAAAGGAGTTGCCTACAGAAATTCGAAGAACTGCATAAGATGTCAGAACAATGAGAACGTCATGGATCAGTGCGATAATGGCTGCTGAAGCAAAACGGATATCCCTGAACCGGATAAAGATGTAAAGAAGCATCAGGAGAACGGCGATAACGATAGCCAGGATAGCTGACTTTCTCATTTCCGTACCGACTGTAGCCGAAATGCTCTCTGCGGTAATAGCTGTGCTTTCAATATCAAAGTTCTCTGTCAGTGATGTTGAAAGAGCTTCTCTCTCATCCATATCAAGAGTTCTTGTCTTGATGATAACTTCATTAGAGTTAACCACCTTCTGCATGGAAACAGCTGCATCACCGGTAACTTCTTCAACAAGAGGTTTAACCTTCTCATCTAATTCTTCAAGAGACATATCCTCGTTGAAATCAACCGTTGTGGCTGTACCACCCAGGAAATCAAGGCTGAAGTTAAGGGTATGATTTCCCTGAGCTGCATTGACACCCATAAAGACGAAACCAACGATAATAATAGCAAGAGCAATACCGCCAAACTTCATCTTGTGCTTAACAAAATTGAAGTTTCCGCTCTTTCCCTTACGAGCCCAGAATTTAGCATCCTTAAAGCCAATAGCAAAGAAAGCATTAGCCAGAAGCTTTGATACGAAGCAGGCTGTAAAGAGGGAAAGTACAACACCAAGGGCCAGTGTCATGGCAAAACCCTTGATGGTACCTGAACCAAGAACACCCAGTGTTGCAGCAGCGATCAAGGTTGTAACGTTGCCATCGATGATAGCTGACATAGCCTTCTTGAAACCTGTACGGATGGCACCCTGCACAGAAACACCTGCAGCAATTTCTTCCTTAATACGGGCATAGATGATAACGTTGGCATCCACGGCCATACCAATGGAAAGAACGATACCGGCAATACCCGGCAAGGTCAGTGTCAGATCAAAGGCATTAAGCAGGATCAGCATAAGAGCTGCATAAACCAAAAGGGCCAGTGTGGCAATAACACCAGGAAGCAGATAGAATACGATCATGATGACACAGACAATGGCAAGACCGATAACACCGCCTATCAGTGATGACTGAAGAGCCTGTTCACCAAGCTGGGCGCCAACCACATTAGAACGGATTTCATTCAATGTCAGTGTCAGGCCACCGATACGAATATAAGATGCCAGGTTCTGAGCTTCCTCAATGGTGGACATACCTTCCACGACAGCATTACCATCTGTAATGGCTGCATTAACTGTGGGGACGGACACGAACTTATTGTCATAATAGATAGCAATGGATTCGCTGTTTTCATAAGCTTTCTGAGTTGCTGTTGCAAACTTCTCAGCACCTTCTGTCGTAAAGGTCAGCTGAACCACGTATTCCGTCGCATTGGTTGAAGAATTCGTACGTGCCACACCCTGGGCATCAGCCACATCAGAACCTTCGCAGACGATACTGCCATCTTCCTTCAATTCATCAATGGTCTTATTTAAAGTATAGCCAAGATAGGAATTGTAAGTATAGTTTTCATTGCCTTCAGAATCTGTCTGGGAAATAAAATAAAGACTACCCGGTGTACCAAGTTCTTCCAGAATGGCATCCGCATCACTTACGCCTGGAATTTCAACGTTGATACGGTTTGTACCTTCCTGATAAACCTGAGCTTCTGTGCTGTAATTTTGAACACGCTGCTGAAGCTTTGTAATGGTATCACTCATATCCGAAGCAGACGGATTGTCCTGATCGGCCTGATAAGTGATGGATACACCGCCGGCAAGGTCAAGACCTGTGGTGATGTTCTTTGCTGCACCGGTTCCCGTAGGACCCCAGCCGATGCCTGTTGTGTAATACAGCAGACCGGTTACAAGCAGCATGACAATAATTGTAATAATCCCTGTTCTCTTTTTCATTGCTTGTCATTCCTCGTTGCTTGAATTTTACTCTGCTTCTGCCCGTGCCGCTTTCAGCATAATTGCGCATTCAACACGCTTTCTCTGAAGCCGGCAGCCAATCTCATAGACATCGTTGATCTTTCCGGTGAAATTATAAGAATTTGCTGCACAGCCACCGCTGCAATAGAAGCGGGCAAAGCAGGTTCTGCATTCGTCTTTTGCATAGACGTTGCACATTTTGAACTCATTGACGATGTCGGTTCTCTTAACACCCTCTTCTACATTACCAAGAAGGAAGTCATCAACACCAACAAACTGGTGGCACGGATAAAGATCCCCCCAGGGAGTTACAGCCAGATATTCTGTACCTGAGCCGCACCCTGAAAGACGCTTGTAAACGCACGGACCACCTGTTAAATCTATCATAAAATGGAAGAAATTGAAACCCTTGTTCTCCTTCTCCCTCTTAAGCATTTCTTTAGCCAGATAATCATACTGATCCATGAGGAAATCCACATCTTCCGGACGAATGGCATAGGGTTCTTCCGGCGGTGCCACTACAGGTTCTACAGAAATCTGATCAAAACCAAGATCAGCCAGATGAAGAACATCCTTTGCAAAATCTAGATTGTAATGGGTATAAGTACCACGGACATAATACTGAAGTCCCAGTTCCCGTCTCATGGCTGCAAACTTCTGGAATTTCGGAAGAATCAGATCATAACTGCTCTTACCATTCCGGAAGGGACGCATTCTGTCATGAACTTCCTTACGGCCATCAATGGACATAACCACGTTATGAATTTCCTTATTGCAGAATTCCATAACCTCGTCATTAAGAAGGACGCCGTTTGTGGTCAGGGTGAAGCGGAATTTCTTTCCGTTCGGTTCTTCAAGGGACCGTCCATAAGCAACCAAATCCTTTACCACCTGCCAGTTCATCAAAGGTTCACCGCCAAAGAAGTCAACTTCGATATTAGTTCTGGCACCTGAATTGGCTACCACGAAATCCAAAGCCTTTTTTCCGGTTTCATAAGACATTAACGCTCTTCTGCCGTGATACTCGCCTTCTTCGGCAAAGCAGTACTGGCAAGCTAAATTACAATCATGGGCAATGTGAAGGCACAGAGCCTTAACCACGGTCTGTCTCTTTGTAAAGCTTTCGATAGCCGGGCGGTACTCATCTTCTGTAAAGAGCATGCCATCATTTCTCAGCTCTTCCAGTTCTTTAAGAACCTCGTCTACCTCTTCTGTCTCATATTCACGGCAAAGACGTCTTTTGATCTCTGCCTTGTCAGCTGTCTGCTGCATAATGCCGACGGCATCATAAACGATGTCATCCACAACATGGACTGATCCACTGGGAACGTCAAGTAAAATTTTCAGTCCGTTACTCTCATACTGATGTATCTGCATATCCACAAAATATAAGCAGCGGAGCATCCGCTGCTTACCTTTCAATCACCATATTTTTTTAAGAATACTTAATCAGTGCTTTTCACAGCTCTGATTGCCAACTGTGCAGCTTGTCTTGCAAGCACTCTGGCAGGATGTCTGGCATTCACCACAACCACCTTTTTTTACTGTATTCTGAAGATTCTTTGTATTTAAAGTTTTAATATGTTTCATGATCACGCCTCCTTTTTTCTTCGCACTATTATAGCATGGACAAGCAGGGTTGAAAAGTCAATTTTTAGGAATATTCATCCAGAATTGGCGATAAAGCTCAAAAGCACCGGGAATGGCATACTTTTTCTCCACTTCCGTCCGGTCAGCCCAAAGTGCACCCGGAATATCTGCCTCACAGGGAAGTTTCACATAATAGCCCGTCATCTGCCATTCAATATGGCTGAACAAATGTTTAGCTTCAGAAAGTCTCTCTATGGTAATGACAGGATCATTTTCATCCACTTCCTTATTTTTTTCAATCTGCTGTTTTCCCTTTTCTTCGCTTTTTTCCATGCCTTCGATCAGAGACAAAATATAGGAAAGAGCTTCTTTCTTTTTTAAATGACCTTCCGTATTGGGAAATTCGTAGAGACCCGAAAGCAAACCTTTATTTTTCCTTTTTCGGACAGCAACTTTCTTGTCATATTCAATTATAAAGACTGTCTTTTTTTCAATCTTTCTTTTCGTTTTCACGATTCGGACCGGAAGGCATTCTGTTAGATTATCCTTGTAACTTATGCACACTCCCTGCAGAGGACATTTTTTACAAAGAGGCTTGCCATTAGGAATACAAATTACTTCTCCCAATTCCATCAGTCCTTCATTTAAATCTCCTGGATGAATAGACGGATTTCTCTCCATAAGACTCTGCAGTTTTTCTTCATAAAATTTTTTCGTTGTCGGCAGCATATTATCAGCATAACTACCTGCCAGGCGGCTCAGCACCCGCAACACGTTGCCATCAACAGCCGGTCTCCTGATGCCAAAAGCAATGGATGAAATAGCGCCGGCGGTATAATTCCCAATTCCAGGAAGTGAAAGCAGTTCTTTATAATTTGCAGGCAGGTTCTTCTCGCCCTTTTCCATGATAATACAGGCTGTCTTCTTCATATTTCTTACACGAGAATAATAGCCAAGTCCTTCCCACAATTTCATAAGTCTTTCGTCATCGCACCGGGAAAGATGCTGAATGTCCGGCAGTTCATCCATAAAACGTCTGTAATAATCTTTCACAACGGCAATGGCTGTCTGCTGCAGCATGATTTCAGAAACCCAGATATGATAGGGATTTTTATCTTCCCGCCAGGGAAGCATTCTTTTTTCCTGGTTAAACCATTCTGTCAAAGGCAAGGCAAAATCAGCAGATGGCATTTTAGGCAAAGGATTTTCCTGATCTTTAAACACACGTTCTTGTTTCTGACCAGAATCCACACAGCAACCTTCACCTGCAGGTGTTTGAAGATTTTCTATTATTTCTCCAGCCTCATTTCTTTTTTTAAACGTTCTGTTACTCATTTTTCTTGCTCAAAATTTCTCTTTTTTCTATAATGAGTTGACGGCAGAGGCAGAACTTCTTTTGTCTCCAACGTCATGATACTGTTAATCTGTTATAAAAAGAATAAATCACACTACTAAAATATGAAAAATTTATCAGAAATCAAAAACCTCATTTTCGATATCGACGGCACAATCTGGGACAGCACTTCAAATGTAGCTCTTGCTTTTAACGAAATCATCAAAAGTAATCCTTCAACCCAGGATTATCCGCCTCTTACAGCCGACATTCTGAAAAAAGAATTTGGAAAACCTCTTCCAGACATTGGCCGCAGTCTTTTCCCTGCTCTTCCTGAAGATGAAATGTTAGAGCTTTTAGACCGCATGATGGCTCACGAAAATGAATACCTTAAGCAACATCAGTTCGAAGCCTACGAAGGTCTCAAAGAAACCTTCATCCAGCTTTCAAGAGCTCATAACCTTTTCATCGTCAGCAACTGCCAGGCAGGCTATATTGAATTGTGTATCGAAAATCTTGGCCTCGAACCTTACATCACAGATCATCTCTGCCCGGGAGACAGTAATCTTCTGAAAGCTGATAACATCCGTCTCATTATAGAGAGAAATCACCTTGATGCAGCCGCCTACATTGGTGATATAGCTGCTGACCAGAAGGCATCTAAAGAAGCCGGTGTCCCCTTTATCTGGGCTTCCTACGGTTTTGGACATGTAGAAGGTGCCGATGCCATCATCAAAAAGCCCTCCGATCTCCTGACAATTTTCAATTAATGTTTTTCAAGAAAACTTTTTCATGCAGCACATCTCTATGAAGTGCTGCATGAAACATTCCACCTCGAAGTGTATATTTTCCATATGATAACAAAAACCCGGAAGCAAAAGCTTCCGGGTTTTTCAGCTGCTAACCAGATTCGAACTGGTGACCTCATCATTACCAATGATGTGCGCTACCACCTGTGCCATAGCAGCCTGTGCGTGAACACAAGGCGTATTATATCTTAATAATCACAATTTTGCAATCTTTATTTTTATAAATATTAAGATGTTGGAACCAAAAATATTTTAAAACCAGTATTACTCTCTTGTTGCACGCACTCTCAATCTTCAAAATATTCAAAAGCCACTGGCTTCAATTCATTTAATAGTAATAACCATACAGCAGATTCACAAAAACATTACTATAAAACAGCATAAAGAGAATACCCAGCACCCAGGCAATAGCCATCCAGATCAGGCGGGCTCTTGCCCAGTTTTTCTTTTCCGGATTGGTATTTTCAGAAAATGACCACACAAGAAGCAGTACGAAGCCGGCAATAGGAAGAGCTGCCAGGAAAATATTCAACACCCACTGTCCCAGAGACTGGAAAGGACCATACTGGCCATTATCCATTGACGGCTGGCCGCCATTTCCATAGTTCCCATTGTTGTAATTTCCACTATTGTAGTTTCCATTATTATAATTTCCGCTTTCGTAATTTCCCTGCCCATTGGAATAATTATTCTGCCAGGTTGTATTCCGGGACTGAGACTTATTTTCAAAAGAATTTTCCTGTGCGTTATTCTGTACCTTCTCCCAAACGCCCTGTTCGTTTTTTCTCCAGCCGTTCGAAGCAGCTGTTGAAGTCATGCTGTCATCATTCGAAGAAACCTTCTCTGCATCATCCTGTTTCAACGCTGTTCCACAGTTTGTACAGAACCTGCTTCCTTCTTTTACCTCAGCATGACAATTTGGACAAATCAACATATCATAACCTCCACATACTTTTCTAATTTCAAATGCAACGAATACTCTCTCTTTCAGCAAAACATTTATCCGGAATATCCGCAAAATGCATTCCTGCCATTTTTACTTCTCATTCGTCTGATCAATAATTTCATCAATAAGATAACGTGGCCTTCCCTTTGTTTCAAGATAAATCTTGCCAATGTATTCTCCCACAATGCCAATGGAAAGAATCAAAAGTCCGCCCAAAAACCATAATGACACCATAAGGGAGCTCCATCCCGGTACCGTATTTCCTATAATCTTCTCGATAATACTCCAGATCAGAAGAATAATACTGATAAGGAAAACCACACCTCCAAGACCGGTAATCATGCGAATCGGCTTAACCGACAGGGAGGTTATACCATCAAAAGCAAAGTTAACCATCTTTTTAAGTGGATATTTGCTTTCACCGGCAAATCGTTCTCCTCTCTTATAATAAATCTTAGCCGTTTTATAGCCGATCATCGGCACGAGACCACGGATAAAAAGATTGCTTTCCTTAAAATGTGACAACCCAATCAAAGCCCGCTTGCTCATAAGACGAAAATCAGCATGATTGCTGATAATGGATGCACCAAAAAATTCCATCAATCTGTAGAAAAATAAAGCTGTATTCCGTTTAAAGGCCGTATCCGTATCCCGATTGTCACGAACGCCGTAAACAATCTCAGCACCATCTTCGTAAGCTGCGATCATGCCATCAATAACCTCAATATCATCCTGAAGATCTGCATCCATTGAAATCGAAATATCACAATGATCTTTGGCATACATAAGGCCTGCCATAAGAGCATTCTGATGGCCTTTATTTCTGGTAAGTGAAAGGCCCGAAAAAAGAGAATCTTTTGCATGGAGTTCTTTGATCATCTGCCAGGTATTATCTGAAGACCCATCGTTTACGAACAGGATGCGGCTCTCCTTTGATATATGCCCCTGTTCTATCAGATTTGTCATTTTAAACTTAAGTCTTTTGGATGTCTCCGGCAGTACTTCTTCTTCGTTGTAGCATGGTATAACCATGTATAATATTTTTTCGTCCATGTTTTTATGATACATGATGGATTTCATTTTGTAAAACCATGGAATCATTTCTTCATAAAATCTACATATTTTGTACGCACTGTAAGGTGTTTTAATTCATAAGCGAAAATTTCACTCGTGAAAATCTCGCGTTGAAGCCCGCCTTTTGTGACATAGTTCTTCGCGTAAGTGTGCATCCCCGTAAAGCGTTTTTTCGTATAAAAACGCAATTTTCTAAACAACAAAAAAAGATCTGTGAATATATCACAGATCGAAAGATGAAGGAATGGGCCGGATTAGTCTATAGAATAAATAAGCATTCTATTTGACCAGCCCGTCAGAAATAATCATAAAAAATGACCCCAAGCAGATTCGAACTGCTGTTACCGCCGTGAAAGGGCGATGTCTTAACCGCTTGACCATGGGGCCATAAAAAACTCCCCGAGTAGGGCTCGAACCTACAACCCCTCGGTTAACAGCCGAGTGCTCTACCATTGAGCTATCGAGGAATATCAAGGAAAATATATCCTTTTCAAGGTAAACTGCAAATTGCAGATCATCTTTTCTAGAGTATGCCGGTGGCCGGACTCGAACCGGCACGGATTTTACTCCGAGGGATTTTAAGTCCCTTGTGTCTACCAATTCCACCACACCGGCTTATTATAAAAAAGAAACGACCCAGAGGGGACTTGAACCCCTGGCCTCCGCCGTGACAGGGCGGCGCTCTAACCAACTGAGCCACTGGGCCACATGTTTTTAATTCATTCTACCAGATATGATCAAAAACCATAAACTGGATCTTCGGGGACTCGAACCCAGGACCGACCGGTTATGAGCCGGTTGCTCTAACCAACTGAGCTAAAGATCCACAAAGAAATGACCCCAAGCAGATTCGAACTGCTGTTACCGCCGTGAAAGGGCGATGTCTTAACCGCTTGACCATGGGGCCATAAAAAACTCCCCGAGTAGGGCTCGAACCTACAACCCCTCGGTTAACAGCCGAGTGCT
>CAVDGK010000035.1:0-11268 GCA_963607995.1 Oscillospiraceae bacterium
ATTCCGGTGAAAGCCTTGTGAAAAAATGGCAGATCGACGTCATTGTTCCGGTACCTGTGCACAAAAGCCGCTTAAAGAAAAGAGGTTATAATCAGGCTGCGGTGATTGCAGGAGAATGTTCGGAAGCATGGTATATTCCCATGGATGAAAATGCCGTGATCCGCTGCGGAAAAACCAAGGCTATGAAAGAACTGGACCGGAAGGAGAGAATGAAGAACCTCGAAAATGCTTTTTCACCAGGGCCATCATCAGTGGAAAACAAAAGTGTCCTTATTATTGATGACATTTATACCACAGGAAGCACCATGGATGCTGTCAGCAAAATCCTGAAGAAAAGGGGGGCTCTTTTCGTCGGGGGGCTGGCAATTTGCATTGGACAGGGCATTGTGCTAAAATGATTGGAACTATGGAAATGGTGTCACTGGCAAATGTGCTGAAAAACATATTTGAAAATGACAAAGGATAGTGAAAGAAGGAATGACAGGATGGATGAAAACCGTATCAAATCGATGATCCGTCTGGCAGCCTATGAAAATGGAGAAGGCGGTCAGGACCTGTTGGTTCATCGTTATTCACTGCGGGATTATGTTATTAAAGACCTTATCAAGACCTTTTTTTTGACAACGGTGGGTTATGGCCTTCTTTTATTGCTTGTGATCTTTGGAAACCTGACATCCGTTACGGCGATGCTGACAAAGGTGGATATGGGAGTGGCTCTTATCTGGCTTCTTGTGGGGTATGCAGCTGTGATGGTGCTTTATATGACGATTTCTTTTAATCGTTCACGTAAACGGTATCTTGAAGCAAAGCGTAGTGTAAAAGCCTATGGCGCAGAGCTTAAGAGATTGGAAAAGATGTCCGGGAGAGAGTCTAAATGACAACATTCAGACAGTTAAGACAGAAGATGAAGGCTTTTTATGGCCGCTATTCATCTCTTTTGAATATTATATTTAAATTTGTGCTGGCTTTTTTGTCCTTTATGGCACTGGCACATTTTATAGGTGGGGAAGGGCTTTTTTCTAATATTTTCCTGATCCTCATTCTGGCACTTTTAAGCTCCATTATGCCTTTGGCGGCTATACCGGTATTTGGCGGTATCCTCCTGGTGGGAATGGCCTGGAGTCTTGGATATGATGCAGCAGCCATGGCTGCCATTGTTCTTTTGGTGCTTCTTGTTATGTTTCTTCGGTTTGCACCGGAGTCATCGCTCCTTCTTATTCTTGTACCGGCTTCCCTTTATTTCGGGGTGCCTCAGGTCGTGCCGGTATGTGCCGGTTTAAAGATGAAAATGTCCTCTATTCTGGGAACCGGATGCGGTGTTGTGGTTTATTACCTGATCAAAACGCTGGCGGGATTAGGAGAAAATACATCATCTGGAGGAACCTCCGATATGATGAGCCGTCTGCAGAACATGGCAAATGGCATTTTCGGACAGAATGAGATGATCTTAAATCTTCTTATCCTCTGTGGAATTTTCGTGATCGTTTATGCCATAAGACGGCTTTCCATTAAGTACAGCTGGTGTCTTGCCGTTGTGATCGGATCGGTTATTTATCCTGTATTTATGATGGTGGGAGGCCTTTTAAGCGGAAGTTCTTTCTCCGTGCTGGTTCTGGTCCTTGCCACACCGGTATCCATTCTGACATCACTGGTATTTGTCTTTTTCTTCTTTGATGTGGATTATCGGAGAACAGAATATTTGCAGTTTGAAGATGATGCTTACTATTATTATGTAAAGGCAATTCCAAAGATTGCCGTTAGGGAAGGCGGGCATGAGGAAGAAGTTTTCTCAGATCAGCTTGCTGAAAATGCCGGTGTTAATCCGGATGATCCGTTTAATGGTCATGTGAACTAAAAGGAGTCAACGGGAATGAGCAGACTGGTAGCGCTGATCAAATCGCTGTTGTCAGCTATTTATATACCGAAGATCCAGGTTATAGACGTAGTGGAAATACTGTTGATTGCAGTAGCCGTTTATTTCGTCATGAAATGGATCAAGAGCACGAGAGCCTACAGATTACTGAGAGGCATTCTTTTTGTTGTTCTTTTTATTATTATTGCCACGATCTTTAATATGTCCACCATCCTTTGGCTGGTGGCAAAAGTTGGTTCCGTTGCTTTGATCGCTTTGGTTATCATTTTCCAGCCGGAACTTCGAAAAGCCCTCGAATCCCTGGGAAATAAAAGCTTTTTGAAAGGTATTTTCCGGGACACCATATCGGTTCGTGGACTTCTTTTTTCAGACAAGACGATTGTGGAGCTGGTACATGCCGTGACGGAAATGTCAGAAGTCAAGACAGGTGCTCTTATCGTCATTGAACAGGATATTCACCTGGATGACTTTGTCGATACGGGAATTTCGCTGGATGCCGATGTCAGCAGCCAGCTTCTCATTAATATATTTGAAAAAAATACGCCGCTTCACGACGGCGCAGTTATCATGCGCGGCGATAAGGTACTTTCAGCTACCTGCTATTTGCCACTTTCGGAAAATCTGAATATCAGCAAGAAACTGGGAACCCGTCACAGAGCCGGCCTTGGTATCAGCGAGGTTTCAGACAGCTATACAATCATCGTTTCAGAGGAAACCGGTGTCATTTCGGCGGCTTATGAAGGTTCTCTTGAAACCGGTCTTTCAGCCAGCGAACTTCGCGAAAGACTGCATCAGTTCCAGAATAAAAAGATGTTTGAAAAAACATCCGGCTTAAGAATCTGGAAGAAAGGACGGGACAAGAATGAAGAAAACGCTGCTGAATAATCCCGGCTTAAAGCTTCTGTCCCTGGCCATTGCCCTGATCATATGGCTGGCCATCGTTAATGTGAACGATCCCCTCATGAGCCGGACGATCCACAATGTGCCGGTTCATATTGTTAACGGTTCTTACATCGAAAGCCTTGGAAAATCCTATCGACTGGATGATGAATACGATAACATTACCGTTCGGGTAACGGGAAACCGTTCCGCTGTTGAGAGTCTGACGGCGGATAATATCACAGCAGAAGTTGACTTAACAGAAATCGTCTCACTGGATTCGGATCCCATCATGGTGCCTGTCCGTCTGACAAGCAGTGAAACGGGGATCAGTGAACTTACATCGGTTCCCGATACGGTTAAGATCGAACTGGAGGAAATGGTCAGCGAGGACTTTGTTATTACCGGTACAACAGGAAGTACGAAGCCGGCCAGCGGCTATCAGGTAGCCAAACTTTCTCCGGAATATGAAAAGGTAACCATTACGGGCCCATCTTCCATTATTGATATTATCGATAAGGTAGAGGCTCCGGTGGATGTAACGGATATGACAGAAGATGCCAATAAGAGAGCTTCTTTGGTGATTTATGATAAAAATGGTTCCCAGCTGACTGAAAACCAGCAGTCATATCTTAAATTCAATATTGAAGTTTCCGATGTCAGCGTCGGGGTTGAATTGTATGAAGTCCTCAATAATGTTGAGGTGACAGCTGAAAATTACCAGGGAACCCCATCTTCCGGTTATCAGGTGACCGGTATCACCGTGGTTCCAAATACCATTTCCGTTGTGGGTGATAAGGAAAATCTGGAGGCCCTTAAGGAGGCCGGATCCAAGATCGTCCTTGACAGCTCCCTTATTGATGTCAGCGATGCCAAGAGCAGCTTTGATATTCGTATTGATGATATCAGCAAGCAGCTGCCGGAAGGCATTTCCCTGGCATCCTCAAGCTCCGGTTCCGTTGTTATTTCCGTGGAAATTCTTCCCTATAACAGCGCATCGGTGAAGGTACCGACAGCTAAGATCACAAAAAACAATCTGGAAAATGGAATAAATGCGGTCTTTAGCCTGGCAGAGATTGAAGTAACGGTGGAAGGAACAGAGGCCGAATTGCAAAAGCTTTCGGCTGATGATATAGAACTGAGCGTGGATCTGTCCGGTTTGAAAGAAGGAACACATAATGTTACCGTCGATGTCAAACTCCCGGATGGTTATTCGCTTCTGTATCCTGTTGTAGCTGATGTGACGCTATCAAGTCTTCAGAGTACATCATCAAATGCTTCGTGACAGGGAGCATTATCCTGATCAAACATAAGGAGAAAATATGGTTAGCAAAAGAGTAACAGTTATCAATGAATCTGGTCTGCATTTGAAACCGGCAGCCAATTTTTGTAAGGAGGCGGTTAAATTCGAATCGCTTATTACATTTACCTGCGGTTCTACTACAGCCAATGCCAAGAGCATTCTGTCAGTTTTAGGAGCCTGTGTGAAACAAGGAAATGAAATAGAAATCGTGTGCAGCGGTCCGGATGAAGAAGAGGCCCTTGAAAGCCTGTGCAAAGCGGTGGAAGAGGGACTGAAGGACTGAGATATGAAATTGTTTTCCAAAAGGAAGGCACTGCTTTTACTCACTGCCTTCATCATGTTGTTTACATCTGCAACCGTTAACGTAAAGGCTGATACAACCTGGCCCACAGGTCCGGATGTTATCGCAGACACAGCCATCGTCATGGATGCGGATACGGGAGCCATTCTTTACAGCAAGGAAATGGACCAGACCATGTATCCCGCTTCCATTACAAAGATCATGACCTGTCTTCTGGCACTTGAAAATGGAAATCTCAGTGATGAGGTTACCATGACGGAAACCGGTGTAGCCTATGTGGAAAATGGCTCATCAAATGCCAAGACTCAGGTTGGTGAGGTTTTTACTTTAGAGCAGCTTCTTTATGGCACCATGCTTAAGTCGGCAAATGATATGGCCACTCAGGTAGGTGAATATATTGGCGGTACGATTGACAATTTTGTCGATATGATGAATCAGCGGGCCAAAGAACTGGGATGCAAAAATACCCATTTCAATAATGCCTGCGGTATGCCGGATCCGGATCATTATACAACGGCTTATGACATGGCACTCATCTGTCAGGCAGCGGTTTTAAGAGAAGATTTCCGAACCATCGTGGGAACGCACTCTTATACGATTCCGGCCACCAATATGACATCTACGGAGCGCGAATATACAAACCACAATCCGCTGCTTGTAGATCCCACCTATGCCTATCCCGGTATTATCGGCGGCAAAACAGGTTACACGGATTCGGCCTTAAATACACTGGCCACCATGGTAAGCCAGAATGGAATGACACTGATCACCGTAACCTTCCGAAATGCTCAGGCAGGGGATGCTGCCAATGACCATATCAATCTCTATAACTGGGCTTATGAAAACTTTAATAAGATAGAGGCTGAAAACTTAGAGTATGTGGACAGCGGCGGTATGGCTACCGTGCCTAAGGAAACCACGGCAAGTGATCTGACTGTTACGGAAACAACAGACGAAAATGGCGGTGTAGCATCCGTTTATACATTGAATGGTACTCAGGTAGGAACTTCCTATAAGAGTGCCGAAACCCTGGCAAAGAAAGCGGAAGATGAAGCCTCCGTCTCTGCAGCGGCAGAGGCATCCGCCCAGGCGGCAGAAGAAAATAATTCTGCCAAGACGGGCAATTCTGCTTCAAAGACAAAAATCAATCCTCTTGTTATTATCCTGGTTATTATCCTTTGCCTCATTGTGGCATTGATGATCTGGATGATCATAGCAGCTCACATCCGGGCTGTCAGAAGACGCAGAAGACGCAAAAGACGCCAGGAACTGAAACGTCAGCAGATGAGAATGCAGAATCAGAGAAGAAATAAATGATGAATCAAAAGACACCGATTATTCACCTTAAAGGATACTTTCAGAAAGGAATACAGCTTTATATTAAAAGAGATGACCTGATTCCTTTTTCTTTCGGCGGGAATAAAGTCCGCATCGCCCGGGAATTTGTCCGGGATATGAGGGAAAAGGGTGCAGATGCCCTGATCTTTTATGGTGACAGACGCTCAAATTTATGCCGTGTTCTGGCTAATATCTGTTATATTGAAAAGATTCCATCCATTATGATTGCCACCAGTGAGCATCAGGAAAGTGATATGGAACCCTTTAACAGCCGCCTGATCAAAAGCTTTGATGTTCCCATTTTGGAATGTGAAAAGACGGAAATAGCTGAAACCGTGGATAAAGCCTTTGCTATTTTGAAGAAGGATGGCCACACACCCTACTATATTTACGGAAATCGTTTCGGTCAGGGAAATGAAGGAACGGCAGCAGGAGCCTATGCCAAGGCTTATGGAGAAATAAGAGACTATGAGGAAGAATGGGGTGAGAACTTTGATCTCATTGCCACTCCCTATGGAACCGGTGCAACCTTAAGTGGTCTGATTGCCGGTGCCATTGAAAGGGGAGACGACCGGGATATCCTGGGCATTTCCATTTCATCCAGAACCTATGACAGGGCCTATGGTCTTTTAAAAGATGGTATAGAAAGTTATTTTGATGACAAAAAAGATGGAAGCGTGAGCCTTCCTTCTGATTTTGAAAAAATGATTCATCTTGAGACAGCCTACAATAAAGGCGGATATGGTCTCTATGACCAGGATATAGAAAATGTCATTGACAGATGCCTTAAAGAATATGGCATGCCCATGGATCCCACTTATACGGCAAAAGCTCTTTGGGGATTGGGGGAATATTTAAAAGATCATGACATAAAGGATAAGAAAGTCCTCTTTATCCACACCGGCGGACTTCCGCTTCATTTTGATTATCTTTCGGAGAAGAAATAATATGTTGGTTTCAATCGTTATACCTTGCTACAACTCGGAAAAAACCATTGCCAAGGTAGTGGAAATGGTTATGGCGGAATTCAAAAATTTTCCAGGCTATGAATGTGAATTTGTCCTGGTCAATGATAATTCCAAAGATAAAACTTTTGACGAGATCAAAAAACTGGGCAAACTTTACGATAATGTTCATGGCATTAACCTGATGCGCAACTTCGGTCAGCATAATGCCCTGATGTGCGCCATGAATTACACCTCCGGGGATCTTATTCTCGGTATGGATGATGATATGCAGACCCATCCCTCCCAGATCTATAAATTGATCCAGAAGATGGAAGAAGGCTATGACCTGGTTTATGGCATTTATGAGCATCATGAAAATGGTAAATTGAAGAATCTGACCAGCTGGTTCAACAAAAAATCCTCTCAGGTTCTTTTGAATCGTCCGAAGGAAATCAGCTCCAGTAACTTCTGGCTCATTACCAAAGCCGTTCGTGATGAAGTAATTAAATATAAGAGTTTTAATCCTTATGTTGACGGACTTTTCTACCGCAGCACCCATAATATCGGCAATGTGGTGGTAGAACATCACAAAAGAGAAGTGGGCAAATCAAATTATACTTTCCGAAAGATGCTGAAGCTCTGGATGGCTTATCTCAATTATTCCGTTGTGCCATTGCGTATTGCTTCAGTATGCGGTGTCATTATGGCTCTTGTAGGTTTTATTTTCGGCGTTATTACGCTGGTTCATAAGATCATCGATCCTTCCATTATGATGGGCTGGTCATCTTTGGTCTGTATACTTCTGATCTTTTTCGGTCTGGTGCTGCTGGTTCTTGGCATCATCGGGGAATACATCGGAAAGATCATGCTGACCATCAACAACACACCTCAGTATATCGTGCGTGAGAAGGTAAACCTGTGAAAAAAATCATGATTCTGGGAGCCGGTATCTACCAGGTTCCGCTTATCAAAAAAGCCCGCGAAATGGGCCTTGAAACCATCGTTGTCAGTATCGACGGACCTTATCCGGGGTTTAAATATGCGGATAAGATCTATAAATATGATACCCGGGATGTGGATGCCATTCTGGCAGCAGCCATCTGTGAAAATATTGATGGCATCGTGACGACTGGAACGGATGTAGCTGTCCGGGCCATCGGTTTTGTGTGTGATGCCTTAAATCTTCCCGGTATCAGCAAGAAAGCGGCCCGCCTTTTGACAGATAAGGCTGATATGAAGATTGCCTTTAGCGAAGGTGTTTCCACATCGCCCTTCCGTATCATTAAAAATAAAGAGCAGGCAGCGGAGGCAGCCCGGCTTATTGGTTATCCTGTTATGGTGAAGGCCTGTGATGTTTCGGGAAGCCGGGGCATTTCCCGTGTTGATGGGGATGAGGGACTTGGCAAAGCTGTTGATTATGCTTTTGCAGCTACCCATACGGATCATATTATCATCGAGAAGATGGTAACGGGTTACGAAATCGGTGTGGACGGATTTGTACGAAATGGAGAAACGGTGCTCTGCCTTCCACATGACAAATACATTGCCCGGTGTGATGCCACCACGGTGCCGGCAGGACACAGCTTTCCTTTTAAAGGAAGTGCGGCTTTAAAAGAAGCCATCCGCCGGGAATTTGACAATGTTGTTAAGGCTACCGGCCTTAATAATTGTGCTGTTAATATGGATGTCTTCGTAACAGGTGAAGACAGCGTTTCAGTGCTGGAGGCGGGAGGCCGGTGCGGTGCCACAACCATACCGGAACTTATTTCCATTTACACAGGCATTGATTATTACGAAGCTATGATCCGCACGGCAATGGGAGAGGCTTTTGACTTTACGCCAAAGAAGGCTACACCTTGTATGGGACGGCTTCTTACAAGTCCGATTACCGGCTGTATCAGGGCTATAGACGAAGAAGGCCTTGAGAAAATCAGACAAGAAGGTATCTGCTTTTCACTGGATTATGGTGTTGGCGATACCGTTCATAAGATGCAGGATGGCACTGACCGCATCGGACAGATTATTATGGAAACTGAAAAGGAAGAGGAGATTCAGGCAATGGCTGAGAAGATTCTTGGCTGTCTGACCATAGAGGCACAAGGAGAGTAAAAAATGAAGGTTGTTATCCTGGCAGGGGGATTTGGAACCCGCATCAGCGAAGAAAGTTATTTCAGACCGAAGCCTATGATCGAAGTGGGCGGTAAGCCGATCCTGTGGCACATTATGAAAATGTATTCCCACTACGGCTATAATGAGTTTATTATCTGCTGCGGTTATAAGCAGGATGTGATCAAGGAATGGTTCGCCAATTATTATCTTTACAGCAGTGATATTACCTTTGATTTCACCAGTGGTCATCAGGAAACCATTATCCACCGTGAACAGCCGGAAGCCTGGAAAGTAACGGTGGTGGATACGGGACTTCATACCATGACCGGCGGCCGTATCAAGAGAATTGCTCCCTTTGTAGGCAATGAGCCTTTCTTCCTGACCTATGGCGACGGCGTTTCAGACGTTAATATTCCGGAAGTTCTGAAATTCCACAAGGAAAAAGGACAGAAGGCTACTATTACCTGTGCCCAGCCTCAGGGACGTTTCGGCAAGCCGGATATTCGCGAAGATGGTTTGGTTACCAGCTTCCGTGAAAAGACAAATGAAGATGTTGACTGGATCAATGCCGGTTTCATGGTGCTTGAACCCTCCGTTTTTGACTATATTGAAGGGGATGATACTATTTTCGAGCGTTATCCTCTGGAAGAGCTGGCCCGTACAGGGGAGTTGAATGCTTATAAACACAATGGCTTCTGGCAGTGCATGGATACCATGCGGGAGAAAGAAATGCTGGAGAAGCTGTGGAATTCCGATAATGCACCATGGAAGGTTTGGGATTAATGGACGATATTGCATCTTTTTACAAAGGAAAGAAAGTACTGATCACAGGTCATACCGGTTTTAAGGGAGCATATCTTTCCCGTATACTCCAGCTTTTTGGTGCGGAGGTAACCGGCTATTCCCTAATGCCGCCTACAGAGCCCAGTCTTTTTGCTTTGGCTCATTTAAAGGAGGGCATGAATTCGGTTTGTGGTGATGTGCGGGATTTGGATTTTCTGAAGAAAACAGTCGCAAAGACGAAGCCGGAGATTATTTTCCATCTGGCGGCTCAGCCGATTGTGCGGTTAAGTTACCGTGAGCCCCATCTGACCTTTGAAACCAATATTATGGGAACGGTTAATCTTCTGGAAGCCGTACGGGCTACGGACAGTGTCTATTCCGTGGTTAATGTGACAACGGATAAGGTCTATGAAAATAATGAAACCGGCCTGCCCTTTAAAGAGGATGATCCTTTAAATGGTTATGATCCCTATTCCAACAGTAAGTCCTGCTCGGATATCATTACTCAGAGTTACCGGAAGTCATTCTTTTCTGATGACAGCTGTGCTATTTCCACAGCTCGTGCTGGTAATGTTATTGGCGGCTGTGATTTTGCCGAAGATCGTCTGATTCCGGACTGTGTTCGGGCTGCTTTTGCAGGCAAAGATATTGAAATTCGTAATCCCCATTCTGTCCGGCCATATCAGCATGTCATGGAACCTCTTTCGGCTTACCTTCTTCTGGGCATGAAGCAGAGTGAGGATCCATCACTGATCGGCGCTTATAATATCGGCCCGGACAAAAGCGATTGTATTACCTCAGGAGATATGGCTACTTTCTTCTGCGACGAGTGGAATAAAGAAAATGAAGGCTCTTCTCTTAAATGGATCAACAAAAGCGATGGCGGTCCTCATGAAGCCGGGTTCCTGATGCTGGATAATGCAAAAGTTAAGGATGTTCTTGGCTGGAAATCATGCTGGGATATTCATAAAGCTATCGAAAAAACAGTGGAAATGGAATCTGCACGTTTTCGTGGAAAGGCAGTCAGATTCACCCTCGACAGACAGATAAAGGAGTATTTCAATGTTTGAAAATATGAGCGAAAAGGAAGCCCGTGCCGAAATCCTGAAAATGACCAGGGCCTACGCTGAACGGTTTCATGTAAAGAAAGAATATGAAACGGGAGACCGTATTCCCTATGCATCCCGCGTTTATGATGCCGATGATATGGAAAAATTAGTGGATTCTTCCCTGGATTTCTGGCTGACGGCAGGACGCTATGCCGATACATTTGAAAAAGAATTCGGAAAATACATTGGCGTTCCCTATGTTTCTCTTGTAAATTCCGGTTCCAGTGCCAACCTTATTGCTTTTATGACACTGACATCCCATTTGCTTGGAGATAAGAGAATCATGCCGGGGGATGAAGTTATTACCGTGGCAGCCGGCTTCCCCACAACGGTAGCCCCCATCGTTCAGGCAGGAGCTCATCCGGTTTTCATCGACGTTACCATTCCGGAAGCCAATGCGGATGCATCCCTTCTTGAAGAGGCTTATTCAGAAAAGACAAAAGCTGTCATGATGGCTCATACTCTTGGCAATCCTTTTGATATTAAGGCTGTTAAGGCTTTTTGCGACAAGCATGATCTGTGGCTTATTGAAGATAATTGTGATGCTCTCGGCAGCCGCTATACATTGGATGGAAAAACGGCTTTCACCGGTACTTTCGGCGATATTGCCACATCCAGTTTCTATC
>CAVDGK010000036.1:0-11263 GCA_963607995.1 Oscillospiraceae bacterium
AGATGAAGGTGAAATCGTTGATACCAACGATGATCCGAATCGCTCCGTTGAAGGCATCGACAGAATAGCAGCAGCTGACCAGCTGGCTCTCATTGCTGATAATGGTGTCTTTACAGAGACAAAGAAGGCTTATGCTTCTGAAATCGTTACAGGTTTTATGAGAATGAACGGTGTAACAGTTGGTGCTGTTGCAAATAATGGCAAAGAACTGATGGCAAAGGCTGTTGAAAAGGCAGCAGATTTCATTAAGTTCTGTGATGCTTACGGCATTCCGGTTGTAACTTTTGTTAATGTTGAAAAGATGGCTCAGACAAAATGTGCTGAAGCCCGTATGCCGAAGGCTGCTGCTTCATTAGCTTATGCTTATGCTGATGCAACTGTTCCGAAGGTAACGGTTGTCACAGGAAAAGCTTATGGCACACCCTATGTTCTTATGGGAAGCAAGTCTGTTGGTGCAGATATGGTTTATGCATGGCCGAATGCCGAAATCGGTATGATGGATGCAAAATCAGCAGCCAAGATTCTTTATGCCGATGCTGATGCTGAGACATTAAAGAAGGGCGCAGAAGAATTCAGCAGTCTGCAGCAGAGCGTTTCTTCAGCTGCTGCGAGAGGTTACGTCGATACAATCATCGATCCCCAGGATACAAGAAAATATGTGATCGGTGCTCTGGAGATGCTTTATACAAAGAGAGAAGATCGTCCTGTAAAAAAACATGGAACAGTTTAAGAAAGGCGGATTCAAGATGAAAAGATTGAAAAAAATACTCCCGCTTCTTCTTTGCCTGGCTATGATTACCTTTGCATTCACCGGCTGTTCTAAGAGTGCTTCTGAAATTGAAACCCAGACACAGAGCGATATCAGAGAAAAAGATCTTGAGTCCGTCGAGACTTATACAGAAACTAATTTCGTTTCCGTTCTGACGGCCACAACTTCAGATTCTCTGCAGTATTATCTTGAAAGCGGATACACTTTTATGAATCCGACTTTTGATAATGATTTCCTGACACGCTGGTCATATTTTGAAGAACTTCATGGCTCAGTTACTGCAGCTGAAGTACTGGATACCTCAGCAAACAGTGATTATGACGGCTTTGAATGCAGAATTCTTATGACTGGTGAAGACGAAGAGCAGATGACACTGACTATCGTCTATAATGAACAGGTTGTTCCTACATCCACGACTCTGACAGAATATACTGATGATTCCACTCAGACTCTTGGTTCCAAGATGATCGGAGCTTTGGGAAATATCATTGTAGGCCTTCTGGTTGTATTCTTTGTTCTGATTCTGCTTATGTTTGTTATTTCCGCCTTTGGCCTGATCGGTAAGGCTAAACCAAAGGAAGTAGCTAAACCGGTAGAAGAAAAGAAGGTAGAGAAGCCGGTTCAGACAGCACCGGTAGTTCCGGTTCAGCAGGAAGAAGATGGTGCAGAACTGGTGGCAGTCATTGCGGCAGCCATCGCAGCTGCGGAAGGAACAAGCCCTTCAGGCTTTGTGGTCCGCTCAATTAGAAGATTAGATTCCAACAAATGGCGTTAAGCCAGTCTCATCAGGAGGATTAAATAATGAAAAACTATACAATTACAGTCAATGGTACTGCTTACGCTGTTACAGTTGAAGAAGGCGCAGGTTCTGCTCCTGCTTATTCAGCCCCGGTTGCTGCTCCTAAGGCCCCGGTTGCAGCCCCGGCTGCAGCTCCGGCTCCGGCAGCTGCTCCGGCTGGTTCTATTGAAGTAGCTGCACAGGTTGCAGGTAAGATCTGGAAAGTTGTTGCCAAAGTTGGCGATCAGGTTGAAAAGGGTGACACCATCGTTATCCTTGAAGCTATGAAGATGGAGATTCCGGTTGTTGCACCGGAAGCTGGTACAGTAGCAAGCATCGACAAGGCTGAGGGCGCTGAAGTTGCCAATGGAGACCTTATCGCTACACTTAAATGATACGACGCAACTTTTTGGAGGTATCTAAATGTCTATTCTTGAAACATTGAGTAACCTGGTGCGTCAGACAGCGTTCTGTTCTCTGAGCTGGGGCAACTACCTCATGATTGTAATAGCTTGCATTTTCCTTTATCTGGCTATTAAGAAAGGTTATGAACCGCTTCTGCTCATTCCGATCGCTTTCGGTATGCTTCTGGTTAATATTTACCCGGACATCATGGCTGTTCCGGCAACTACATCCAATGGTGTAGGCGGTCTTCTTCATTACTTCTATATTTTGGATGAATGGAGTATCCTGCCATCTCTGATCTTTATGGGTGTCGGTGCTATGACAGACTTCGGTCCCCTTATTGCAAATCCTATCAGTTTCCTGATGGGTGCTGCTGCCCAGCTGGGTATCTACATCGCTTACATTATTGCTATCCTGCTTGGATTTAATGGCAAGGCTGCAGCCGCCATCTCTATCATCGGTGGTGCTGATGGCCCTACATCTATTTTCCTTGCAGGTAAGCTTGGCCAGACTACATTGATGGGTCCCATCGCCGTTGCAGCTTATTCTTATATGTCACTGGTTCCTATTATTCAGCCGCCTATCATGAAGGCTCTTACAACAGAAGAAGAGCGCAAGATCAAGATGGGTCAGCTGAGACCGGTTTCCAAATTGGAGAAGATTCTTTTCCCAATCGTTATCACTATTGTTGTTTGTATGCTTCTTCCGACGACAGCTCCGCTTGTCGGTATGTTGATGCTGGGTAACCTGTTCCGTGAGAGCGGTGTTGTCCGTCAGCTGACAGAGACAGCATCCAATGCTCTTATGTACATCGTTGTTATTCTTCTTGGTACTTCAGTTGGTGCATCCACAAGTGCTGAGAACTTCCTGAATGTCAGCACTCTGAAGATCGTTGTTTTAGGTCTTGTTGCTTTTGCATTCGGTACAGCCGGCGGTGTCCTGTTGGGCAAACTGTTGTGTAAACTTACAGGCGGAAAGATTAATCCGCTTATCGGTTCTGCCGGTGTATCGGCTGTTCCTATGGCAGCCCGTGTTTCTCAGAAAGTTGGTGCTGAAACAGATCCGACGAACTTCCTGTTGATGCATGCTATGGGTCCGAACGTTGCCGGTGTTATTGGTACGGCTGTTGCTGCCGGTACATTTATGGCGCTGTTTGGCGTATAAAGAGGAGATTAAATTATGGCTGAAATTCAGAAAAAACCCGTTCAGATCGTTGATACGATTCTACGTGATGCCCATCAGTCACTGATTGCAACACGTATGACAACGGAAGAGATGCTCCCCATCGTCCCGAAGCTGGATGAAGTGGGATATAAGGCAGTAGAGTGCTGGGGTGGTGCTACATTTGATGCAGCTCTCCGTTTCCTGCATGAAGATCCCTGGGATCGTTTAAGAAAGTTCAGAGATGGCTTTAAGAAGACAAAACTTCAGATGCTTTTCCGTGGACAGAATATTCTTGGTTACAAGCCCTATCCGGATGATGTTGTTGAGTATTTCACAAAGAAATCCATCGATAATGGTATTGATATCATTCGTATTTTCGACTGCCTCAACGATCTTCGTAATTTGAAGACAACTGTTGATGCTACAAAGAAATATGGCGCTGAAGTCCAGGTCGCTCTTTCTTATACACTGGGTGATGCTTATACCATGGACTATTGGATGAATATTGCTAAGCAGATTGAAGAGATGGGTGCAGACTCTATCTGCATCAAGGATATGGCCGGACTTCTTGTTCCGACGGCAGCTACGGAGCTGGTATCTGCTCTTAAGTCTGCAACATCTCTGCCCATCGAACTTCATACTCACTATACTTCAGGTGTAGCATCTATGACTTACATGAAGGCAGTTGAAGCAGGCTGCGATATCATCGATACCGCTATCAGCCCCTTTGCTCTTGGAACTTCACAGCCGGCTACAGAAGTTATGGTTGAGGCTTTCAAGGGCACACCTTATGATACAGGTCTTGATCTTAACCTTCTGGGTGAAATTGCTGATTACTTCCGCCCGATCCGTGACAAGTATCTTGCTAACGGCACACTGAACCCGACTAACATGGGCGTAAACATCAAAACACTTCAGTATCAGGTTCCGGGCGGCATGCTTTCCAACCTGACAAGTCAGCTGGCTCAGCAGGGTGCTGAAGATAAGTTCTATGATGTATTGGAAGAGGTTCCGAGAGTTCGTAAGGATCTTGGCGAACCGCCTCTTGTTACACCGTCATCACAGATTGTTGGTACACAGGCCGTTATGAACGTTCTTTCTGGTGAAAGATATAAGATGGTCACAAAAGAGACAAAAGATATTCTTCGCGGAAAGTATGGTAAGTGCGTTAAGCCATTCAATCCGGAAGTTGTTAAGAAGTGCATCGGTGATGAAGAACCGATCACATGCCGTCCGGCTGACCTTCTTGAACCGGGACTTCCGGCTTTCGAGGAAGCTGTTGCTCCTTACAAGAAGCAGGATGAGGATGTTCTGACATATGCTCTGTTCCCACAGGTTGCTCTTGATTACTTTAAATACAGAGATGCCCAGGAAACAGGCGTTGATGTTAAAGAAGCCGATACCGAAAATAAAGCTTATCCGGTATAAAACGAAATAATAGTCATTATAAAGAGGGAACTGCCGCAAGGCAGTTCCTTTTTGGTGGATATGTTTCGCTGAATGTGTCATAATGTTTTCTGCTGGAAATGATAAGCATTTTTAACGAGAAAATTCATTCGAATTTAATGCATTATAGTTTGACTTATTTTGGGTTAATCTGATGATACATAAAAAGTTATAAAGAGGTCTTTCAATGAAAAGGACAGAGGGGTTATTTCAAAAAGTTTTAAATCATGACCGGAAACTTTTGGAATCTACAAAAGACGAGATGAATCCTGAGGTTTTTGATCTGGCTGTTAATATGGTCTCGCATGCTCGACATGTTTATGTTGTGGGGGTTCGATCGTGCGCACCTTTGGCTGAATATCTAGCATTTTATCTCCACCAAATTCGGCCGGATGTTTATTTGATTCGGACAAATTCTGCATCGGAGATCTTCGAACAGATGCTGCATATCAAGGAGAAAGATATTGTGATCGGAATAAGTTTTCCGCGCTATTCCATGCGTGTTTTAAAAGCACTGGAATTTGCTAATTCACGGAATGCCGGCATTATTACCATGACCAACAGCATTCACTCGCCGATTTGTCTTTATTCATCCTGTAATTTGTTAGCCCATACGGAGATGTCTTCCATTGTTGATTCTATGACAGCACCTTTGTCTGTAATCAATGCCCTGGTGGCAGCACTTTGTGCTAAGAATAAAAAAGCAGTTATGGAGAATCTGGAAGAACTGGATCAGATTTGGCAGGATTTTCCGGTTAATTCCCAGGATGAGCTCAATCCTATTGAAGCTGAAGAAAATGAAGAATTTTAAGCAGGAGATGTAAATGGAAAAGGTTATTATCATTGGAGGTGGAGCAGCCGGAATGATGGCTTCGATCCGTTATGCGGAAAGGGGATTTTCGGTGACACTTTTTGAAAAAAATGAAAAACTGGGTAAAAAGCTTTTTATTACAGGAAAGGGGCGCTGCAACCTGACTAATGATTGCACAGAAGAAGGTTTTTTTAGTCATGTGGTTTCCAATCCTAAATTTCTTTACAGTGCTTACAATGCTTTTAATTCTCAGGATGTTATGTCAAAGTTCCGCGAGTGGGGACTTGATATTAAAGTGGAGAGAGGCCAAAGAGTTTTCCCAGTATCAGACCATAGTTACGATGTGACGGATACGCTTAAAAAGCGTATGAAAAAGTTAGGGATTAAAGTTTTTTTGAATACAACAGTCGATGAAATCTTGATCGACGACAGTAAAGATGAGAACTCTGAAGAAGGTAATTCTTTACCTCAGATAACAGGTGTGCGCTCGGGAGATAAAATCTACCATGCGGACCGGGTACTTATTGCTACAGGCGGGCTTTCTTATCCGGTAACTGGATCTACCGGCGATGGCATTAAGTGGGCAGAAGAAAGCGGACATAAGACTAAGACACCACAGCCCTCGCTTGTTGCTCTTACAACAGGAGATCATGATTTGGCTTCTTTACAGGGGCTGTCGCTAAAAAATGTTAATTTTACAATCTATAGAAAGAAAAAAGTTCTCTATAATGAATTTGGTGAAATGATGTTTACTCATTTTGGCGTAACGGGTCCTCTTGTTTTAACGGCATCGGCTTTGATCGGTACGGAACTTCGTAAAGAGGAACTTAAAGGTGTGATTGATCTAAAGCCCACAGTTGAAGATTCAAAATTGGATGCGGATCTTTTAAGATTGTTTGATGAAAATGTCAATAAAGATGTCCAGCATGCCATTCGCTCCCTGTATCCGGCTTCCTTCGTACCGGTGCTTCTGGATCGGTCGGGAATACCACGAAATAAAAAGGTTCATGATATTACCAAGGCAGAAAGGGCAGCTATTCGGGATAATACCAAGCGTTTTACGATTCTGCTTACGGGCTTAAGAGGATTTGAAGAAGCTATCATTACCAAAGGCGGTGTCAGTGTAAAGGATGTTAATCCGGCAACAATGGAATCCAAGAAAGTTAAAGGACTTTTCTTTGCAGGAGAAGTACTGGATCTGGATGCCATGACCGGAGGATTTAATCTGCAGATTGCCTGGAGTACAGCCTGGGCAGCAGCTAATGCGTGATGGAATGAAAAAGGAGAAAGTATGTGTATAAATGTTGCGATTGACGGCCCTGCAGGAGCAGGAAAAAGTACAATAGCGAAAAAGGTTGCTGCAAAACTCGGCTATATTTATGTGGATACGGGCGCCATGTACAGAGCAATGGCTCTTTATCTATTAAGAAAAAAAGTTGATTGTGAAGACACTTCAGGTATTGAAAAATCCTGTTCCGGAGCCGATATTTCCATTCGTTTTATTGACGGCAGTCAGCATGTATTTTTAAATGGAGAAGATGTATCGGGCCTTATTCGGACGGATGAAGTCAGTCAGATGGCATCCATTAGCTCAACGGTACCGAAACTTCGGGAAAAATTAGTGTCTCTGCAGCAGAAAATGGCACACGAAACTTCTGTTGTTATGGATGGGAGAGATATCGGAACCGTGGTTCTGCCTCTTGCAGATGTTAAAATATTTTTGACAGCATCACCACGAGTAAGGGCTGAGAGACGATATCAAGAAATGATGGATAAGGGAGACCATTCACTTACCCTTGAAGAAATAGAAGCTTCTATCATTGAGCGGGATGAAAGGGATATGAACCGCAAGACATCTCCCTTGAAGAGGGCTGAAGATGCCTGTCTTTTGGATTCATCAGACATGACTATTGAAGAAGTGACGAATTGCATTATGGAGATGATCAATGAAAAGTGTAAAGGTTGCTGAAACGGCCGGATTTTGCTTTGGCGTTCAGAGAGCGGTAAGCACGGCCTATAAGATGGCTGATGAGACAGATGGTGCCATCTATACCCTGGGACCTATTATTCACAATGAACAGGTGGTGGGCGATCTTGAAAAAAAACGGGTTCATGTGCTTGAAGAAAAAGATATCGATCAGCTGCCGGATGGGGCTATGGTCATTATTCGCTCCCATGGCATTACAGAAGAATTATGTGATCATTTAAAGAAAAAGGGTCTTAACATTATTGATATGACCTGTCCTTTTGTCAAAAAAATTCATAATCTTGTTCAGGAAAATACCTTGAAAGGCCGCTATGTTATTATTATTGGAAATCCGATTCATCCGGAGGTTGTGGGCATTAAAGGGTGGGCAAAAGGTCCCTGCAGTGTCATTTCATCGGAAGAGGATTTTACAAAACTGGAATTATCAAAAGAAATACCCGTTACCATTGTTGCCCAGACGACTTTTAACTATGAATATTTTCAAGATTTAGTTGAAAAAATAAGGGTTTTAGGGTATGATGTAAATGTTATGAATACGATATGCAATGCTACGCGGGATCGTCAGACGGAAGCAGCAAAACTTGCGGCTGAAGTTGATGTGATGTTGGTTGTGGGCAGCCGGTCGAGTTCTAACACACAAAAGCTTTATGACATATGTAAAGCAAAATGTGCGGATACTTACTATATACAGGCAACAGATGATTTGGTCACCGTCCAATTGAATTCTGAGAGTCGGGTAGGTATTACTGCAGGGGCATCAGCCCCAAACACTATAATCCAGGAGGTCTCAGAGTATGTCAGAGGAACAAAGTTTTAAGGAGTTGTTTGAGAGCGAACCCTTAAAATCAATCAGAAACGGTGATGTTATCGAGGGTAAAGTTGTAGATGTTAAGCCGGATGTAGCTTATCTCAACATTGGTTATAAATCAGACGGTATCTTAACTAAAGAAGAATACAGCAAGCAGGATGTCGATCTGACAACTGTTCTTAATCCGGAAGATAAGCTGACGGTTAAGGTTCTTCGTATTAATGATCAGGAAGGTATTGTCACTGTTTCACACAAGAGAGTAGCTCCGGTTATTAAAGGTAACCAGACACTTGAAGATGCTTATAAGAATGGCACACCGCTGAAGGCAGTTGTTTCAGAGGTTGTTTCTAATGCAGGTCTTAAGGTTGATATTGAAGGAACTCCGGTATTTATTCCGGCTTCACTTGTATCAGATTCTTATGAAAAAGATCTTAGCAAGTATGAAAATCAGGAAATCGAATTCTACCTGACAGAGTATCAGCTTGAAGGTCGCAAGCCGCGTATCATCGGTAACCGCAAGAAACTTCTTCAGGAGCAGAAAGCATCTGCTGCAGAAGAACTGTTCTCACAGATTCAGGTTGGCGATATCGTTGAAGGTACAGTTAAGAATATTACAGACTTTGGTGCATTCGTTGATCTTGGCGGTGCTGATGGTCTGCTTCATATTTCTGAAATGTCATGGGGACGTGTTGAGAATCCGAAGAAGGTATTCACAGTTGGTCAGCCGCTTCGCGTTATGATCAAAGAAATCAATGGCGAGAAGATTGCTCTTTCTCTTAAGTTCCCGAATGAAAATCCGTGGATCCTTGCTGAGCAGAAGTATGCTGTTGGCACGGTTATCACAGATAAGATTGCCAGAATGACAGATTTTGGTGCATTTGTTGAACTTGAGCCGGGTATTGATGCTCTGCTTCATGTTTCTCAGATTTCTCATGCACACATCGTTAAGCCGTCAGATGTTCTGAAGATTGGTCAGGAAATCACAGCTAAGGTTGTGACATTCAATGCTGAAGATCAGAGAATTTCTCTTTCTATGAAGGTTCTGGAACCGGAACCGGCTGAAGAGGAAGCTCCGGCTGAAGAAGCTACAGAAGAATAATTAAAAGAAAATGTTAGGCTGTCTCCTAAATGAAGGAGGCAGCCTTTTTGATTTAGAATTGGTAAATTTAGTTCGTATTAAACTGATTTATGCAACGACTTGCATCGTTGAAATCTATGGATTTTCTCTCTGAGGCAGTAGAGGCCATTTAAGAAGTTAAGGTTCTTATATCAAAAAATCAGATATTTTAAAATGGAGCGACAGTAGTTATTTAGCTTTGCCTCGTTTTCAAAAAGCTTTTCTGAAAATGGAATGAGTGTATAGCAAGTTTCAGGAATGGCCTTTACTCGATGGGATTTTTCCACAAAATCGGAAAGAGAACGATGAACGGCATACCCTTCAGCAGGCAGAAAATAGTAATCTTCATAGTTGCGATAATACATTCGAAGATAGCCGTCCACAATTGGAATTCTGATAAGAAGAGAGGTGTTTGCATATTCCATAGAAAATATGGTTTTTTTTATTTTCAGGAAAAATGGGAAAACATCCTCTGCCATAAGTGTCAGCAGTAGTTCCTGGTCTGATTTTTCTATTTTTAAATCACCTGTATTTTCAATGAGTACTTTTCGGTAAGTGTCAAGAAAAAGAAGAGAAAGCGTGCTTAATCCATCATTACCGGAAGATATATTAAAATAGTTTGTGTAATCTTTTAACTTATGGGAAGCAAGATGAAGCAGTTCACCCAGTTCCTTATTTTCAGGCATAAGATCCCGGAAATTTTTATCCGTAAATGGATTAATGAGTGCATAAGCTTTTAATTTGTGATTGAGGTAGGGAAGATCAAAGGTTGTTCCGTTATATGTTATAATCAATGAGATGCCATCTAATTTTTCAAGCATAAATTTCAAAAGATCATATTCATCGCTCTCTTTTTCACAGGTGAGCTCAATGTCCTGCCATTGAGAATTTTTGAAATCTGATATGATCAGATGAAGGTTAGTAATCTGAGTTGTGCGCCAGTAAAAACCAGTGGTTTCGATGTCAAGAATGACCGTTTCAGGGTAAAGTGAAGGATCCGGAACAGGGAAGGCCTGAGCCGGAGCTGAATCTTTTTTATATTTAAGTGGATTTATTTGTGTAATCATGGTCAGATTATAGCGCACAAACCAACTCTATGGCAACGCAACTTCAAACTTTCTAAAGGTTATGAAAAAACTGAAATAGAACACTTGTTCTGGACAGAACCTTACTATTATGATAAGCTTTTAATATCGCATGGAGGAATTGATATGGTAGCTTTTATACAAGGAGAGGTTGCTGATAGAACAGAGGGATCTCTCATTATTGATCATAATGGAATCGGATATAATATTTTTGTACCAAACAGTGTGGTTGAAGAACTGAGAGTTGGTGATGAGGTTCGAATTTATACCCATATGGCTGTTCGGGAAGATGCTATTACCTTATATGGGTTTTTAAACCGTGAGGATCTTAAGGTCTTTAGACAGCTTTTAACGGTTAGTGGCATCGGCCCTAAGGGAGCTCTTGCTGTTTTGTCTGCAATGACAGCAGCGGATCTTAAATTCGCTGTACTGGCAGATGATGTCCGGTCTATATCAGCTGTTCCGGGTCTTGGAAAGAAGACGGCTCAGAAACTTATACTGGAATTAAAGGATAAGCTGAATCTTGATGAGGCTCTGGAGAGTGGGCTGGGCGAGAAAGAAAATGCTGCAGTTCAGGAACATGAAGGTGGAAATGTCCAGTCAGAGGCTGTCATGGCCCTGACAGCTTTGGGATATTCCGGAGCTCAGGCCATGAAAGCAGTAAGAGCAGTTCTTGAAGAGGAAAAGGGTCTTGGTGTTGAAGATGTTCTTAAGAAGGCCCTTAAAAAGATGTGATTACAAATACAGAAGATAGAGGAAACTATGCCTAAACGTACAATAACAACGGAAGCAGTTTTGCCAGAGGAAAAGAAATATGAAAAATCTTTACGTCCTCAGTTGCTTCGCGATTATATTGGCCAGAAAAAGGTGGCAGAAAATTTAAAAGTTTATTT
>CAVDGK010000037.1:0-11237 GCA_963607995.1 Oscillospiraceae bacterium
GGTATTACGGATGAGATGCCATTCATTTTTCACAGTTTCCTTAAGTTTAAAGAAGGCGGCTTCTTTCTGGGGAACTTTAAGGCGGACCAGATCTTTCCGGTCTGCGGATACGAGAAATTCTTCCATTCTCTGGTAGGAAAGTGGATGACGGCTCAGGGCTTTATAAAGAGATCTGATTTCGTTAGGTTCATTTTGAAGGAGCTTTATGAAGTCTTTCTGACCGAACATCTGATAGGCTTCGGAATAAGCATTCTGAGCCAGGGAGACAAAATCATCCAGATTCCGGACTGATGATGGAAAGGCATCCGAGATGGCCTCTGCCGCATCGATGATAATCAGGTGCTGGCTTTCTCCAAGGGATGTGACCAGAGTCAGGATAGCCTCGACTCTTTCGCCGGCTTTTAAACCGTCTAAATTAACGGTGAAGGTGATAGCGTTATCACGGCCGGAGAATTCCAGATCATCCATGGTGATTCTTGGATGGTCTACGGAGGCAAAACCTCTCACCGGCGTCCTGTCTTCGGCACTGACATGGAAGGTGCCGTGATAGAGGCTTCCGGGAGTTGCTATATCTTCTATATTTTCAGGCACAACTAAAAGGGCTGCCTGATCGGCATCCCATTTTCCGGAAATCAATTGTTCCATGCGTTTTATCATGGATATCTTTCTCTCCTGTGCATTTCAAATCATATTTTGTATACGTACGAGCAGACTCCGGCATGCCGCCTTGCTCTGTATATCAAAACAGGCGAGGCATATGATACAAAAAAACTATACTAAAAATCTCAGCTCATACTTTAAAAAGTATACAACAGTCCGAGTTTTCATGCAAGAAAACAGCCTGCATCCCCTCTCCCGAATGCAGGCCGAAAATTTCAATATTTAACTCTCACACACCGCAAAGCATATCTTGTGCGGCCACCGGGCGTACAGGTAAAGAGGGTCAGATCCCAGTCATCTCCCTCCTGTTTTGCCACCATATCCTCCGCCTGAGTCGGGGCCAATGTTTCCAGGTCAGATACAGTATACCGCCAGATCGTCCCCTCCACATCAACGAAATCCACCTCGGCTCCCATAGAAAACTTTTCTCCATTTCACATCATATCAAACAGCGAGAACTGGTTGCTTTCAGGAATATCATCTATTATGCCCAGTTTTTCGAAAAGCTCGATGATCGTCTTACTCACCTTTCCACGATTTCTCAGATCATCCTTTGAAAGGAATTTTCCCTTCGCAGCCTCCTTCTCAAGCTGCACCGCCTGGGAATCTCCCAGACCACTGATGGTATTTAAAGCCGGCATAAGAGCCCCGTCAATAATCTGGAAATCCGTTGCCTTCGCCCTGTAAATATCCAGCTTGTGGAAAGTAAAGCCCCTGGCATACATCTCTCGCACAATCAGCATATCCCTCAGCGTATCCTTTTCATTGGCCGTCAGTTCATTTTTTCTCTTTTCAAAATCCTCAATGTTCCGATCCAGCTCCTCGCGTCCCTGACACATAAGTACATAACTGAATGTCGTGGAACGGATGGTAAAGTAAGCTGCATAATAAGCCAAAGGGAAATTCACTTTAAAATATGCGATCCGCCAGGCGTTCATAACGTAAGCTGCCGCATGAGCCTTAGGGAACATATACTTAATCTTTTTACAGGACTCAATGTACCACTCCGGCACTCCATGCTCACGCATTTCTGCTTCCTGCTCAGGTTTCAACCCCTTGCCCTTTCGGACAGCCTCCATAATAGTAAAAGCATGGGATGCTTCCACCCCCCACTGAATCAGGTTGAGCATGATATCATCTCGGGTACAAATAGCCGTCGGCAGGGTACAATCTCCATTAGCAATATATTCCTGAGCATTGCCCAGCCACACGTCGGTGCCATGGGAAAGACCTGAAATACGGATAAGTTCCGAAAAAGACTTTGGCTTCGTATCCCTGAGCATGCCCATAACGAAAGCCGTTCCAAATTCCGGAATACCCAACGTTCCAAGGTCCACACCTCCCATATCCTCCGGTTTGATGCCAAGTGCCTCCGTGGAGGAGAAAAGAGACATAACCCCCTTATCATCCAAAGGCACATCAAAAGGATTTTCACCTGTCAAATCCTGAAGCATACGAATCATGGTAGGATCATCGTGTCCAAGAATATCAAGCTTCAGAAGGTTCTTATCGATGGAGTGATAATCAAAATGAGTTGTAATAATATCCGTATTCACATCATTGGCCGGATGCTGTACCGGTGTAAACCAGTTAATATCCATGCCCTTAGGTACAACGATAACGCCGCCGGGATGCTGGCCGGTAGTGCGGCGTACTCCAACACAGCCTGCTGACAATCTCTCCAGTTCGCAGACTCTCTTGTTTTCTCCCCGGTCTTCAAAGTAGTGACGGGCATAACCGAAAGCCGTCTTTTCCGCCACCGTACCAATGGTTCCGGCCTTAAAAGTCTGGCCTTTACCAAAGATAACCTCCGTATAAGCCTGGGCGATGCCCTGCTCATCACCGGAGAAGTTAAGGTCAATATCCGGTTCCTTATCTCCCTTAAATCCAAGGAAAGTTTCGAAAGGAATATCAAACCCATCTTTCTTTAATTTAGCCCCGCACTTAGGACAAATCTTATCCGGCATATCGCACCCGGCACCACCGGCATAAGCCTTCACCTCCGGTGAATCAAAATCCGAATAGTGACATTCCAGACAATAATAGTGAGGCGGCAGGGGGTTTACTTCCGTAATATCCGCCATAGTGGCTACAAAGGAAGATCCAACGGAACCTCTGGAACCTACCAGATAACCATCCGACAAGGACTTGGCCACCAGTTTCTGGGCAATCATGTACATAACGGCATAACCGTTCTTACAAATGGAATCCAATTCCTTCTTCAGACGATTTTCGACGATTTCCGGCAGAGGATCTCCATACATGCGGTGAGCCTTCTTGTAGCACATATCCGTCAGATCTTCTTCGGAATGGGGAATTTCCGGCGGACATTTATCCGGATGGATAGGGGAAATCTTCTCCAGCATATCGGCGATCTTGTTGGTATTTTCCACTACCACCTCATAAGCCTTCTTGTCCCCCAGATATTCGAACTCCTTCAGCATTTCCTCGGTGGTCCGCAGATAAAGGGGCGGCTGTTCCTCATCCTTGTAACCATGTCCCACCTGAATGATACGACGATAGATTTCATCCTCAGGATTGAGGAAATGGACGTCGCAGGTGGCACACACCGGCTTATTAAACTGCTCACCTAATTTCACGATACGACGGGAAATATTCCGCAAATCCTCCGTTGATGTAATGCCGGCTCTCTGCTCACGCACCAGATACTGATCATTTCCCGTAGGCTGAATTTCCAGATAATCATAATAATCCACGATGGAGGCAATCTCCGCATCGCTTTTATTTTCAAGAATAGCCTTGTACAATTCCCCGGCTGAGCATGCCGAGCCAAGGATAAGGCCCTCGCGGTGCTCATTTAAAAGCGTTCTTGGAATACGGGGACGGCTCTTGTAATAATTTAAATGAGATTCGGAAACCAGCTTATACATATTCCGGCGTCCCTGCTCATTCTGAATGAGCATGATAATATGATAATAAGGAAGATTCCGGATACGCTGATTATCCACTTTTCCCTTATCATCCAAGTCTTTAAGCGTGGCAATGCCTGCTTTTTCCATATTTTCAAGGAGACGCAGGTAAACAAGGGCCATGGTGTGAGCGCGAGGAAAAGCCCTTATCTCATCTGAGCATGGAATTTTCAAAGTCTTGCAGATACGTTCAAAACGGATACGCCCCATATTCGGCAGAAGGTACTGGACGATAGAGGGAATATCCACATAAGTATCCGGTACGGAAAATCCTGCTGCCTCTGCTGCCTGGGAAATAAAATGCATTTCATAATCCGCTTCATAGGCCACCAGGTATGCACCCTCGCAGAAAGCAAAGAAATCCTTTAAAGCTTCCTGAGTGGTGGGGGCCTTTGCTACCATTTCATCGGTAATGCCGCTTTCCTTCTGGACCGAAAAAGGAATGGGTTTTCCCGGATTGATAAGGGTTTTAAATTCACCCTTAAGCCGGCCTTCTTCTATTCTCTGACCGGCAATTTCGATAATGTCATGTTTATAAGGACTTCGACCCGTAGTGACGATGGACATAACCACCACATCAGCCTTTACATCTCTTTCATCAGCGCCATGCACCAGATTTCGGGTATCATCTACCAGATACCCTTCCATGCCGTAGATGATCTTCATATCTGCATCTGCCGGAATGCCTCCCTTACCGCCAAAGGTATGCAAAGCTTCCGGGAAGGCCTGCACCACACCATGGTCCGTAATGGCCAAAGCCTTGTGTCCCCAATTATAGGCAGTCCGGATAATATCTGTTGCAGAGGAAACCGCATCCATATCGGACATTTTTGTATGGCAATGAAGCTCCACTCGCTTCACCGGAGCATGATCTTCCCTGGACTTTTTCAGGGAACCACTCTTCTTCACCGACCATACCTGACGAAGCAGCAGTTCTTTATCAAAGGGATCAAAATCCATCATGCCCTTGAAAACAAAGGTTGCACCCTTCTTAAAAGTACTCTGGTAATCCGGCAGTTCTTCGGGATCCAGCCAGAATTTCATCCGGATACTGTCTGTATAATCCGTTACCGTAACGCTGAAAATAATGCGGCCGCTTCTTGTCTCCATTTCGCTGGTCTGGAAAACTTCTCCCCGGATAACCACAACCTGAGGATCATTTCCCACATCTTTAATAGGAATAGGTTCATCTTCGAAGGGCTTGCCCAGAATAAGATCCGCTGAAGGCATAAAGTTCTTCACCCGGACATTTGTCTTCTTAGTAGGCAGCTTCTGAGCTTTCTCCTCCTGAGCCGCCTTCCGTCCCGCATTCTTCTCCATAACGGCACGGACCTTATTTTCAATAATCTCCTCATCCTGTTTTTTAAGTTCCGCCACATTATTGCCGGAAATCTCCGAGGTAATGGCGACATCAAAGGCTGCCCTGTGATTAAAGACCTTATCCAGATAATTAATCAGATCATCCTTCCGGCTGGTGGCAACAATGGTATCCGGCATGGCGATATGCACTTCTTTATCGCTGGGGAAAGTCAGGATTGAATGAACATAGGTCTGATAGAGAAGCTGATTATAACGTTCCAGCTCCAATTGCATGCTGCTTTGATAAACTTCATAAAAATTAGACGGCGTATAAGATGATGACAACATAAAAGACTCCACTACCGTAACGGTCATGGAGCTGTTTTCGAATATCTGGGAGAGAATGGCTTCCTCCAGCTTATAAATGTATTTTTTTCCGATCCAGTTGTGGGATGTTATATAGACATGAAGGTGATCCTTTGATGGATTGAGGGTAACTCTCTCCACTTCCATATCATCCGCCAGATTTGCAAGGCGGCCACTCAGCTGCAGCTTCGGAAATGCTTCTTTAAAGGGTGTTAATGCCATAAATCTTATATCCTTATTGCCCATTTTAGGGTTAAAAGCCGGCAGTGGCCTGCCTTTTGACAGTCCCTGCCGGTCTGTTATGCAATCATTAATCAACGGATGCTCACGAATTGCTCAATAGAAAATAGTTTTTCCAAAAAAAGAATGCTTTTTCTTTTCAAAGTCTTTTTTTGTCATGGCTTCTGCTGATTTTGTTTCTTCAATCCTTCCAATGATCAAGCTCATATTTAAGAGCCGGGATCAGTTCATCTTCCGGCATCTTTTTAATAATCTCACCGTGTTTCATCAGAAGTCCTGTGCCGCTGCCGCCGCAGATACCGAGGTCAGCTTCTCTTCCTTCTCCCGGTCCGTTAACCACGCAACCCATAACGGCCACCTTGATCTGATACGGGTAGGACTGCACCAGATTTTCCGCTTCGTTAGCCAGCTTGATCAGATCCACCTGCGTTCTTCCACAGGTAGGACAGGAAACCACTTCCACACCACTCTTTCTCAGATTTAACGTGGAAAGAATAAGTTTTGCGGATTTGATTTCTTCCACCGGATTACCGGTTAAGGACACCCGGATGGTATCGCCGATGCCGCTGCCCAGGATCATACCAAGTCCCACCGCCGATTTAATATTTCCGGAATAAAGGGTACCGGCTTCTGTAATGCCTACGTGAAGGGGAAGGTTGGATTTCTCCGATACCAGACGGTAGGCCTCCGCACACATAAGGACGTTGGAGGACTTAATGCTGATAACCATATTTTCCATGCCAAGATCATTTAAGATTCGCACCTTGTCAAGGGCTGATTCCACCAACCCTTCTGCCGTAACATGACCGTATTTTTCAATGATTTCTTTTTCGAGAGAACCGGAATTAACACCCACGCGGATGGGAATCTCCCGCTCAATGGCCATATCGGCCACAGCTTTAATGCGGTCAATGCTGCCGATATTTCCCGGATTGATACGAATCTTATCGGCACCATTTTCCATGGCTTTAAGAGCCAGACGATAGTCAAAATGAATATCGGCCACCAGAGGAATATGAATGCCCGCCTTGATTTTCTTCAAAGATTCCGCTGCTTCCATAGTTGGAACAGCACAGCGGATAATGTCACAGCCGGCATCTTCCAGCTCACGGATCTGGCGGATGGTTGCCTCAGCATCTTCCGTCTTTGTATTTGTCATGGATTGGATCAGGACCGGATTGCCCCCGCCGATCACACGGTCGCCGATACGGACGACCTTCGTATCTTCTCTTTTCATTATCAAATCCTCTTTTTTACGGTAGTTGCCTACTTCTCGTGCAAGCATGGACTTTTGCTCATTGCTTCGCACCAGCTAATCAGATTTCTTTATTTTTTCCTCTTATAAACCCGGAAATAATAGATCAGATCAAAGCAGGTTTTTTCATCGCTCTCTTCTGCCAGTTCCCAGGCCGGATCCTCATCCAGGTTCGGCATGAAAGCATCGGCTGAATAAGTATATTCGATAAAGGTAACGTAAGCTGTATCGCAGGCATCCAGCATTTCCCGATAGACGCTCTCGCCCCCGATAACGAAGACATTTTCCGAATCTTCATCCTTGCATAAAGCCAGGGCTTCTTCTACGGAATGGGCGATTTCCGCACCCTCCATCTTAAAATCAGCCTCCCTTGTCAGGATAATATTTCGGCGGTTCTTCAAAGGTTTACCATTTGGAAATGTAGCCACCGTCTTTCTGCCTACTATGACTGTTTTTCCCATGGTGGTTTCCCGGAAAAATTTCATATCTTCAGGAATGGCGGTCAGGAGCTTGCCATTGGCGCCGATTCCCCAGTTTTCATCTACTGCAACGATAAGATTCATGTATCTCTCCTTATCTTAAATTTTCGAATTTTTATACGGCAATGGGAATATTTTTGATCTGTTCCCCATGCTGATAATTTTCCACAATGAGATCATCCGTGGTGAAAGCATAGAAATCCTTCACTTCCGGGTTCAGATAAACCTTCGGAGCCGGATAAGTTTCCCGGGCAATAAGTTCCTTGATAACCGGCACATGACGATCGTAAATATGGGCATCTGCAATGACATGCACCAGTTCTCCCGGAATCATATCAGAGGACTGAGCCACCATCATCAGGAGAATGGCATACTGGGCCACATTCCAGTTATTGGCTGCCAGGATATCCTGCGAACGCTGATTCAGTACGGCATTTAAGATCAGCTTTTCTTCTTTTGGATCCTTTGTCACATTAAATGTCAGGGAATAAGCACAGGGATACAGGGCCATTTCATTTAAATCGTGATGATTATACAGATTTGTCATGATACGACGGCTGTAAGGATTATTTTTAAGATCGTAAAGCACCCGGTCCATCTGATCGAACATGCCCTCTTTGTAAGCATGCTTAACCCCAACCTGGTAGCCGTAAGCCTTGCCAATAGAGCCATTTTCATCAGCCCATTCATCCCACACATGGGAATTAAGATCATGAATATTGTTGGATTTCTTCTGATAGATCCAGAGGATTTCATCCATGGCGGATTTTAAGGCGGTACGCCTTAAGGTAATGGCTGGGAATTCCTTCCGAAGGTCATAGCGGTTCACCACGCCGAATTTTTTAATGGTATAAGCGGCTGTTCCATCCTCCCAATGAGGACGAACTTTTTCCCCTTCCGTACTGGTTCCATTTTCCAATATATCCTTGCACATGGAAATAAAAAGATCATCTGCGTAGCTCATGCTTTTTCTCCATTCGTCTATTCTTCACCTTTTGAAGCTGTTTTGCAGCTCCAAAATTGTCACATAAAACATCCGATATTTAATCTCAGTCTTTTATATTTTCTAAATATCAAACACCCTGCCGGACAGCCTCTTTATTCTCAGGCTTCTGTATTTTCTGTATCAGCTGTTTCATTTTCCACATTTGCTGTGTCCGATACGATTTCTTCTGTCTCTATGCCTTCTTCTTCGTTAATAGCCTGAAGACGGGCACGGATATCGGCTCCTGTCTGGGAAGCATTGGGATCAGAAACTCTTGTAGGAAGCGGACCATTCTTCATTTCTTCCATCTTCTTGCGGTATTCCGGATCCTCTTCCATGCGTTTCTTCTCTTCCAACTGCATCTTATTTAATTTAAGAAGCTGCATGATGGATGAAACAACGAAAGCTACACCGGCCAAAATCAGGAAAACACTGATAGCGTAAAGATACCATTTACCCTCACCACTCTGCATGGAACCTGTAATGGCATTGTAGCCAAGGTAGGCCACATAAGCACCGGCAATAATCCGAATGACAGCGGCAAGTGACAGGCGGCTGTAATTAACCGGCTCAGTCTCATTTGAAGCATCTGCATTTCCATCTTCTTCATTCATGGCTTCCACGATATTTTCCGAATCCTTTTCTTTAGAAGCTTTCATTTCCGCTTTAGGTGCTTCGTTCTGAGCATCGTTAACGGTCTTAGGTGCCTCACCTGCTGCCCCACTCTTTTCAGATGCAGTTTCTGAAAGGGTTTCATTTGCATTCCCGACAGCTTCATTCACTGCATTTTCACGGGGATCCTTGTTTGATAAGCTCATGTTGTACCTTTACCTTTCTTGGTTGCAACGATTCAGTACAAATCTGCTTTTTTTGCAGTTGCCTGCATGAGACCGGCAGTCCGCTTGATTGCGAATCTGTGCTGGATCATCGCCTTATTTTCGTCCCATTTTGACCATGGGCACTATCTTTTTCATTATAAGAAAATCCCCCCTGAATGTAAACCCACTCCCTTGATACCAGACAACTTTGAAAGGTTCCCTTTTACCGCCTTTTTCATTCATTTTGTCCGATATTTTAAGCCTTTCCCTTCAATTCGCATTTTATATCCTTTATTTTTATATAATATTCAAATATTTTTGGCTTATTTTACATTTTTGCAAAAGACTTTTTGTGGATTTTCATGTATAATAGGCTAAATTATGCAAAAAGGTGCTTTATTTTATTACCCTGTCAATTCATGATAATCATCATCTCGTTGTATCTTCGACAAGGCTTTTGCCTTTCGATTCATTCCGATTTGGAATCTTTTAGAGAAGGAGGTATTTCCCATGGAAATGCAGACAGCTTATTCCGATTACATTCTTGATAAAGCCGTTCTTGTACACAAAAACGACGATATTTCTCCTGAGCTTTTCCACCAGCTTGGTGTTAAACGCGGACTTCGAGACGAACAGGGCCGCGGCGTTCTGACCGGACTTACTTCTATTTCCCGTATTGACTCTGTCAAAGTTGAAAATAATAAGAAGGTTCCCATCGATGGCCAGCTGTATTATCGTCAGTATAGCATCAGCGATCTGATTGATATGTACAACGAAAAAGGTTTCGGTTATGAAAGAGCCGCTTACCTTCTTCTTTTCGGTGAACTTCCCACAGAAGATGAAGCTTCCGATTTCATCCGCTATCTGGCTAAGGCCAGAACACTGCCGAAGGGTTTCACCCGTGATGTTATCATGAAAGCCACTTCCAAGGATATCATGAACTCCATGACACGAAGCATCCTGACCATGGCTTCTTACGACAATGATTATTCACCGACTGATATTCCAGCTACGATCTACCAGAGCATCCGCCTTATTGCTACATTCCCGCTTTTGGCAATCTATGCTTATCACGCTTACAACCATTACGAAAATTACAACAGCATGTACATTCACCGTCCGGGAACGAATCTTTCCACGGCGGAAAATATTTTCCGCATGCTGCGTCCTGATATGGCTTATACCAAGACGGAAGCCCAGGTTCTTGATGCCTGCCTCATGCTCCACATGGAGCACGGCGGTGGTAATAACTCCACTTTCACAACCCGTGTTGTTACTTCAGCCGGCAGTGATACTTATTCTTCCATTGCCGCAGCTATGTCTTCCCTGAAGGGTCCCCGTCATGGTGGTGCCAACATCAAAGTTATCGAAATGTTTGATGATATAAAGGCACACATCAAGAATCCTTCCAATGATGACGAAGTTGCTGATTACCTTGCAAAGATCCTTGATAAAAAAGCCTTTGACAATTCCGGTCTCATCTATGGTATGGGTCATGCCATCTACTCCGTTTCCGACCCGAGAGAACGTGTCCTTAAAGAATTTGTCAAACGTCTGGCTAAGGAAAAAGGTGATAAAGCTGAACAGGATCTGGCTCTTTACGAAGCTGTAGAAAGACTGGCTCCGGAAGTTATCGCCGAAAGAAGACATATGTTTAAGAGTGTCAGCCCCAACGTGGACTTCTACAGCGGATTTGTTTATGAAATGCTGGGCATCCCCAGAGAACTTTATACACCGCTCTTTGCCATTGCCCGTATTTCCGGCTGGACTGCTCACCGTCTGGAAGAGCTGGTCAGCGGCGGCAAGATCATCCGTCCGGCTTACATGAGTATCATCAACGTTAATAACACCAACGACCCCAATATGTACGACGTGGATTAAATCCATTATTGAGTATTTACAACCCGCAGGCTTCGGTCTGCGGGTCTTTTTTTAAGAAAATCTTATACGCAGTCCTTTATAAAAATGCAAGCAAACCCACGCCACCTGATCGATTACAAACGAAACGGTTTTTCTTCACGCGAAACATCTTGACTACACAACAAAAAGAACTATGCCGCAAACAGTGTCACTCACAAAACACCGCTGCGGCATAATCATTTTGACAATATATACTCCACAGGACAGGATTGCCGGGCAGGAGAAAACCGCCAATCCATTTACGTTTTCTTCAGACAGACACAGCGAGCCCGCCAATGGTTGCTC
>CAVDGK010000038.1:0-11221 GCA_963607995.1 Oscillospiraceae bacterium
CTTCTTGATGCCCTTGAAGCGATAAAAGCGGGAGAGGTATAAAAATATCGCTTAATGAGATGATATCCAATGTTATGGCTTTGATTTTTTGAAGGGCATAAATCTGAAAACTTAGCGGTCATTTTGACTATCGCCGGTGCGGTTGACGATAAGGATACCACCGGAGACCAGCACCAGGGCGATAAGACTTCGAATGTTTAGGGCCTGTTCGGTTTCACCCAGCAAAATGGCTGAGAAAAAGACTCCGAAAACCGTGTTCATGAAAGCGAAGACCGTGATACGGGAAACCGGATTATATTTCAGAAGAATGCCCCAGAGAGAGTAAGCAGCTGCTGAAATGAAAGCCATGTAAAGCAGAAGAGCAATACCGGCAGGCGTGATAGTGCCCAGTCCGCCCCCAAGGCCAAAGCCGGCGGCAATCATGATCAGTCCGCCAATGATAAACTGTGATCCACTCAGTACGAGGGGATCATTTTTTTGTGAGAAAATCTTCAGGCAGACAGATGAAAAAGCATAGGAAATGGCGGAGAAAAAGAGAAAGCCTTCTCCATTTAAATGCATATCAAGAGAAAAGCCGCTTCCGCTTAAATTGATGATCACAACCCCCAGAAAACCGATAAAACATCCCAAAAGTTTGCGGGGGGTTAGTTTTTCCAGCTTGAAAATAAGGGCTGATATGAAAATAGCAAAAAAAGTGCTCAGGGGATTGATCAACGAGGACTTAACGCCGGTGGTGTGGGCCAGGCCCATGTAGAAGAAAACGTATTGAAAAACCGTTTGCAAAAAGGCCAGGATAATAATGGAACCAAAGGCATTCGTTTTAGGAAGAAGCACTTTTTTATTAATAAAACTGCCGGCGATGAGTGTCATAATGCCGGCCAGGGTGAAACGGAATCCGGCGAAAATGATCTGGGAGGCGGCAGAGTCGGAAGAAATGTCAAAAAGCTTATAGCCGATCTTAATGCAGGGATAGGCACTGCCCCAAAGCGCACAGCAGATCAGGGCTCCGATGAAGACAAAAAGTGGTTTGGTAAAGATAGATGATTTATCGGTTGAATGACTCACGACGGCCTCCTCTTTAATTATTATTGAAATTTCAGAGCGATTCTGATGTACTCCTGCTAAGGCAGAACCTCGAGGCCGCCGCTTAGCGAACTCGAGCCAAAGGCTATGCGTGAGGTTGACGTGCGCTGATCGATGATGGTCGCGGGAACGTGTCTTGCCATGTAGGAGTGCTAAGGAATGTTCGCACGTTTTAAAAGTATAACATAACACAAAAGAAAAAGACCCTTCGATTCATTGATTTTAGGAAGAGAAGTTTATTATAATGAGAGCCTGCAAAATGCATTAAATGAGATTTAAAGGAAGGTAAAACTATCCTATGACATTACTTCAGATAAGATACATTCTATCCATCGTTTCGGCAGGATCCATGAACAAGGCTGCCGAAAAACTCTACGTTTCCCAGCCTACATTGACAAGTGCTATTAAAGAAGCCGAGAAAGAACTGGGCTTTCCTTTATTTAAAAGAAGCAACCAGGGTGTGGCTCTCACGAATGAGGGAGAGGAATTTATGGCTTACGCCCGTCAAATCTGGCAAAGCTATGATTTGATGGAAAAACATTTCCGGGATCCGTCACTTCGAAAACGTAAATTTGCTGTTTCCACCCAGCATTATTCCTTTGTGACTAAGGCCTTTATCGAAACCGTGCGGGATTTTGGTACCAGCCGTTTCGATTTTGCTATCCGGGAAACCACCACAGGGGATGTGATTCGGGATGTAACCGAAGGAAGAAGTGCCTATGGCTTCCTTTACCGGAGTCGGTATAACAAGCCGGTCCTTTCAAAAATCCTGAAAGAAAATAAACTGGAGTTCGTTAAGCTTCTGGACTGCCGCGTCTGCGTTTATCTGGCAAAGAAACATCCGCTGGCAGGATGTGAGTGTATTACGGAAAAAGATTTGGAACCTTATCCCTTCCTGACTTTTGAACAGGGAGAGGACAGTTCTGGGTTTTTTGCTGAAGAAATTTACAGTGAAAAGGAGCATGCCCGTTCCATCCACACCACGGACCGGGCGGCTATGCTGAACCTTATGAGCGGTCTTGACGGCTACACCCTCTGCTCCGGCATTATCGAAGATGACCTTAATGGCGATTATCTGGCAATTCCCTATGTGGATACGGAAATTAAACATCAGGACGTGATGGAAGTGGGGTATATTCAGAAAAAAGGCTTCGAAGGCGATGCTGTTAGTGAAAAATTTCTTTATGAAGTGAAAAAAATGCTGAGGGAAGGTAACGAATCTGCTATACTATTGTGAGCTATGGTTCATATGTTTATCGCATAGGAAACTTCGTCCCTATACGATAAAACGCTCCGCGAGGATGCACACTCGCGCGAAGATGAAATATGTCGCAAGCGACCGCGCTGGTTGCGAGAGTTTCGCGAGCGAAACTCTTTGTTCAAGAAGATATAAAACCGTTTGTAATCGGTCGGAAGATCGTTTGATACAGTCAATGAAAATAGGGAGGAAAAGATGGGGATTTTTAAGAAAATGGCCAAAAGACTTGGCGTTCTTACCATGACAGCCGTTATGGTGACCACGACCTGTCTGCCGGCAGCGGCTTCGGAAACACAGTACATCCGCGGGACTTATTCATTTGGAGCACATGATAATACCTGCGACCTGACAGACAATTTTGTTTATTCAGATGAATGGTTCATCACTTCATCTTATGAGACAAATCATCATCTGGCTATCATGTCCATGATCACGGCTGCCGCTTCCATCAGCAGTAAGGATGTTGATTATGCAGATATGAGCAAAAATATTCAGGATCTGCTGAATAAACTGGGGTTCAATGATATTTCTGTTAATGAATATTATAAAGAAAAAATGGGTATCAACACCATGGGCGGTGCTGTTGCTTACAAAAATCTGGATGATAATACAGTCCTTCTGGCCATCGTTCCCAGAAGTGCCGGCTATGAATCTGAATGGGGCGGCAACTTTAATGTTGGCAATGGAGAAACCCATGCCGGTTTCGAGACAGGCCGGGATATCGTCCTTAATTTTGCCAAGCAGTACGTAGAAAATCATCCGGATGCCTTTAATGGCAAGACGGTGAAGGTCTGGACTATGGGTTACAGCCGTGGTGCAGCCGTGGCAAATCTGATCGGTGCAGCTGTTGTAGATGATGCAAAATCTTATATCGGTGTTGATGTTGCAAGTACAGATGTTTACGCTTATACCTTCGGTACACCGAAGACGGTAAAATCTGATATGCCTGGTTCTACGATCGAGTCAAGAAATGAGAAGTATAATGGCATCCACAATTATTATGCGGATTACGATCCGGTTGCCATGCTTCCTTTTGAACAGTGGGGATACGATCGTTACGGACAGGATATTGATCTTGATGTTCATACAGAATCAACAAAGGAAAAATTCCTGTCTCTTCTCCAGACACTGAGTCCGAAGGTTTATGAAAATTATACAAAGAGTGAAGATCCGGATAATTATTCAGCTAAAACGCTGGATTATGTTGATGGCAGCTTCTCTATTGTAAATGATGATACCCGAACAGCAACTCAGAAAGATACTCTTCAGGAGCGGTTTGAATATCTGGTAAATTCAACTGTTGCCAATACAGATATCTATACAGATGACTATCAGGAAGCTGTTGTTCAGGCAACTGCTCTTTTGGTTGGCGGGGCTGATGAAACGGTAGCTCAGTTCATGTCAGCTGCTAAGAAGTCTTCGAACTTAAAATCTCTTGCCATCATGCTCTTCTTCTATAACTGGGTAAATCAGTATGTACAGAGCAAAGAAGATCCCAACGTAGAACTTGACTGGGATAGCCTGAAGGATGACCTGAATCTTCCGGTACCTCAGACAGATGATGAATCATCCGATGAAGACGGCAAGTCAGAAGATGTACTCGGTGCAGAAGATTCGGAAGAAGCTGTCATTGCAGAAAGTTCAGCAGAAGAAGTTCTTGATGAAGAGAATTCATCTGAAGAGGCTCTGGTTGAAGAAAACTCCACAGAAGAGTCTTTAGATGAAGAAGTAACACTGGGTACAGAAAGCTCTGTGGAAGAAGTCCTTGATGATGAAAGCACGGAAGAAGTACTGGATGCAGAAAGTGCAGAAGAAATTTTGGATGAAGAGGGCACCGAAGAGGTAGCTGATGAGGAAAGCTTCGAAGCAGAAGCCGTAAATGAAGAAGCTGCAAATGGTACAGAAGGCGGAAATAATCAGGACACCTCTAATCTTGGAAATGCCACATACCAGGCTGTTATCAGCTCCGAGCTTTATGAGCAGCTTTATAATGAATTTACATCTGAAGAAGCTCTTAAAAAGGCTTATTTAGAGGCTACAGGAGAAGAAAGCGGTGCTATCAGTACTTATGGTGCACTTCTCGAAGCCTATGAGACTATTATAGGTTCTTACATGTATGATGTCCTTCTGACTGGCCTTAAAGCTATCGGTTATGATGAGACACATGCGCTTGTTCAGGGTGACAACCCTAAGAAGCTGGCTATCGTAGCATCTCAGTTCCTCTTTGGTACAGATGATAATGTAACGGGTGTTGTGGATGCTGTGTCTGTAGCCATCAATAAAGTTAAGACAGCTTTAACGATTGTGGGTAATTCATCTTACATGAGAGTCCATAATAATGAGGTTATCCTTTCCTGGCTTCGTGCTATGGATACGGATCCCATTCCGGAAGAAACCACACCGACTACGACACCAACTACCACACCAACTACGACATCGACTGCCACACCGACAGTGACACCGACCACAACACCGGCAACAGTTGAACCTACATCAACGCAGGTAAGCTCTGTTAAGACCGGAGACGAGACAAACGTCCTTGGCTGGAGCCTTATCGCCATCGCTGCTGTTGCAGCTATTGGTGTGGTGGGTACGAAAGCTCGTAAAAAGAAGGGCTGAAAAGATTTTCTTTCCCGAAAAAGCAGATAAAATTCCATAATCGGTCATCCAATCGCGGCAGAAGATCAAAAAAAATTATCGTCGATTTCACGAAAGTTATTGGAGTATTTTGTCTAAATTTTTCGGTTTTTATCACTTTTCAATTCTAATATCTCGCTGTATTATAGTAGGGCACAAGATATAGTGCCCTATTTTTTTGCGAAAACAAGATTTAGTGGTCTGGATACAGACTTATTATGGAAACCTGCAAGGCCGGAAAAACCGACAGACAGGGGATTTTTGGAGAAGAAGGGGATATTATGGAAACACAGGTTAAAGTCAATGTCATTAAACGTAATGGTGAAGAAGTCAGCTTTGATATTGCCAAGATCGTTCATGCTATTGAAAAGGCTAATAATGAAGTGGAACGTATCCATCAGATGAATCCGTATCAGATTCAGGCTGTAGCTGAAAATATTGCCAACGAGGTTAATGAATCTTCCCATGCAGTCAATGTGGAGGATATTCAGGATATGGTGGAAACCGGCATTATGGAAATGCGTGGTTTCGAGGTTGCCCAAAAGTATGTCCGTTATCGTTACAGAAGAAACCTGGCCCGTAAGACCAATACAACGGACGAGGGAATCCTGTCCCTGATTGATCAGGCAAATGAAGAAGTTAAACAGGAAAACTCTAACAAAAACCCTGTTATCAATTCCACTCAGCGTGACTATATGGCCGGTGAAGTCAGCAAGGATCTGACCCGTCGTATTTTGCTTCCCCAGGAAATCGTGGAAGCTCATGACGCCGGTATCATTCATTTTCATGATGCGGATTATTTTGCCCAGAGAGAGCATAACTGCGATCTGATCAATCTGGAGGACATGCTTCAGAACGGCACGGTTATCTCCGAAACCCTGATCGAGAAACCTCACAGCTTCTTTACAGCCTGCAACGTTACCACCCAGATCGTGGCTCAGGTGGCTTCCAACCAGTACGGTGGCCAGTCATTTTCTCTGGCTCATCTGGCTCCCTTCGTTGATATCAGCCGTAAGAAGATTCATAAAAATGTCATTGCGGAACGGGAAATGATCGGTGAGAGTACCGATGAAGAAATCGTCCACAAAATTACGGAAAAGCGCTTAAGAGATGAAATCAAGAGCGGCATTCAGACAATCCAGTATCAGTTGATTACCCTGATGACCTGCAATGGTCAGGCTCCCTTCGTAACGGCTTTCATGTATCTTGATGAAGTACCGGAAGGACAGACCCGGGACGATCTGGCAACCATTATCGAAGAAGTTCTCATCCAGAGAATGCAGGGTGTTAAAAATGAAAAGGGTGTCTGGATCACACCGGCCTTCCCGAAATTGATCTATGTTCTTGATGAAGATAATATTTCCGAGGATTCTAAGTACTGGTATCTGACGGAAATTGCTGCTCGCTGTACTGCAAAGCGTATGGTGCCGGATTATATTTCCGCAAAGAAAATGCGGGAATACAAGCAGGGTAATGTATACCCCTGTATGGGGTGTCGTTCCTTCCTGACAGTAGAAGACAGCCAGAGAAATCCGGATGGCTCTCATAAGTTCTATGGTCGTTTCAATCAGGGTGTCGTTACCATTAACCTTGTGGATGTAGCCTGCTCTTCAAATGGCGATATGGATCGTTTCTGGGAAATCCTGGAGAATAGACTGGAGCTTTGCCATAGAGCTTTAAGATGCCGTCACGAAAGACTTCTTGGAACCGTATCAGACGTTGCGCCTATCCTTTGGCAGAATGGTGCCCTGGCCCGTCTGGAAAAAGGTGAGACCATTGATAAGCTTCTTTATGATGGCTATTCAACCCTGTCCCTTGGTTATGCCGGCCTTTACGAAATGTGCATGCGCATGACAGGCAAATCTCATACGGATCCCAGCGTAAAGCCTTTTGCCCTGGCTGTTATGCAGAAGCTGAATGATAAATGCAAGGAATGGAAAGAAGCTGAAAATATCAGCTATTCCGTTTATGGCACGCCTCTTGAATCTACAACTTATAAATTTGCCAAGTGCCTTCAGAAGCGTTTCGGCATTATTAAGGGCGTAACGGACAAAAATTACATTACAAACAGCTATCATGTTCATGTGACGGAAAAGATCGATGCATTCAAGAAGCTGAAGTTCGAATCTGAGTTCCAGCAGCTTTCACCGGGCGGTGCTATCAGCTACGTGGAAGTGCCAAATATGCAGAATAACATTCCGGCTGTTCTCACCGTCATGAAATTTATTTACAATAATATTATGTATGCAGAGCTTAATACCAAGAGCGATTATTGCGAAGTATGCGGTTATGATGGCGAGATTCTGATCAAGGAAAATGAAAACGGCAAGCTGATCTGGGAATGCCCCAACTGCGGTAATCAGAACCAGGACAAAATGTTCGTGGCCCGTCGTACCTGCGGCTACATTGGCACCCAGTTCTGGAATCAGGGCCGTACTCAGGAAATCAAAGACAGAGTGCTTCATCTTTAAAGAAATAAGGACGGTTGGATATGACACAACCGGTAAAGCTCAGACTTTCTGCTCTATATGAAGTCAAAGAGAATTTTAAGATAAAAAACAAAACGACCGGTTGCAAAACAGCCGGCCGTTTTTTATGATGATACTAAGGACGAAAATTTTAAAACTCAGATACAAGCCCACTTGAAAAAAGTTTTGAACTGTGGGCCCATGGAATCAAAGTATCGTAAATAAGAAAATCAGAATCTCGACACGATTCAAAAGAAAAGAGAAAATCTATGTTCAGAGAATCACGAAGAGCCAAACAGAATCTTGATAAAGAACAATGCGTCAAACTTCTGAAAGAGGAAAGACGGGGCGTTCTTGGGATGTTGGGAGATGAAGATTATCCCTACGCCCTGCCCATTAATTTCTATTATGATGAAGAAGAGAATAAAATCTATTTTCACTGCGGCCCTAAGGGACACAAGATGGATGCCATGAAGAAGCATGATAAAGTTTCCTTTACCGTGTGGAATCAGGGGATTCAGAAGAAAGACTGGTCATATTATGTGGACTGTGTTGTCATTTTCGGAAGAGTACATTTCCTGGAAGATCGGGATGTGTGCCGCGAGAAACTCAGGGATTTTGGTCGTAAATATATCCCGACGGAAGATGAAATGGAGGATGAACTTGATAAACACTTTGCCGGGGCGGAAGTGGGATGCATTACCATTGACCATATGTCCGGCAAACTGGTTCATGAAAAGTAGGGGCGAGCGATAAAGAAATATGATTAGAAATCGTTCAAGAGCAGCATCGTGGTAAAGAACTGTTGATTTTGTCGATATGGAATGGGAATTAAAAAAAGGTTACTGCTTTATTAGGAGGAGAAAATGGCGGAAGAGACTAATTTTATTGATGAGCAGGAGATGAAACGGCATGATATTATTGATCGCTTCACCGAGACGATGCCGGAAGTCAAAAATTATCTGATCCTTTCCGAGGGCTGGCGTGCCCAGAATATTCGTTTTGCCTGCCATGCGGCTTATCAACTTAATGAAAATATCGTGGCCATCGATCCCAGAGGGGAAATTAGTCATGCCATGAAAGAGCCGCTGGAGAGACATGGATATGAGATTGTTTCCTTTGACCTGAGTCTGGAAAAGAGCAACGAAATCGATATTCATTATAATGGGCCTATGAAAAAAGTTGCTTTCTTTATCCATACGGCAGCCATGGAAGCTACACCTCCGGAGCTGGTTCTTGAATGTCTTGATCTGGTGGTGAAGAAATCCCAGGAAAAAAATGGTGATGCGGTGCGCCTTTTGATCAACGGCTTTGACATTGCCTACTATTTTTCGGATGTGAAGGCGCTTCTTGAGAGAAAAGACCTGCACCTTACAGTAGTGGCTCTCAACCTGACCCAGCTGTGGGAGGCCTTTGGAGATGGTTATGAGGATATCGTCAATGGATTCGATGCAATTTTCTATTTTGGCTGTAAGGATAAGAGAACTTATCAGTTTATTATCGATAATCTGACGCTGGACAAGGATATTTCTTTCTGGCAGATGGCTAACCGCCGCAGTATGGTATGGGTGCGAAACTGGTTTGAATTTGAAAAGAAGTACATCTGGATCGAATATGCAAGTATGAGCATCGATCCTTTCGGATGAAAACAAAGATTTGTGCTATAATTTACCCAACATATTTAATGAAAAGTTCAGAGCGGACCCTATGTACCCCTGCTAAGGCAGATCCTCGAGGAGGCCGCCGCTTAGCGAACTCGAGCCGAAGCGATGAGTGAGGTTAGCGTGCACTGCTCGACGAGGGTCGCGGGAGCGCGTCTGCCGTGTAGGAGTACTAAGGACCGCCCGTACGTAAAATAAAATCATATGTATTAAGGAATATAAAACAAAGGAGACAATACTATGGAAGAAATGAAAAATACCCATGAATGCTGCCATGAACATACTCATGATCATGAGCACAGCCATGAGCATACCCATGCCGATGGAACAACCCATTCACATGCTCATACCCATGATGGCGATCATCACCATACCCATGGCGGCAATACAAAAGAAGAGGCTCTTGCCCTTTTAAGCTATATGGTGGATCACAACCGCCATCACGCAGAAGAACTTCATGAACTGGCTCACAGCTTTGATGAAAAAACAGCTGATCTTATTCATGAAGCCCTGAAAGATCTCAATGCAGGAAATGATAAGCTGGCAGCAGCACTTGAAGCTGTCAAAGGAGAATAATATATGTGTTTATCAACGGTTTACAAAGTAGGAACTGACGGTAATAAAGAAGAAGTTACCAAGAATGTAGCTTCTGTCAAAATGGAAAATGGCGAATGGGTCTTCACAGACCTTTTGGGACGCAGAACAGTCCTTAAAGGCGCTCTTGAGCAGATCGACCTGATGGATAATTTTATTACTGTTAAGGTGGGTTGATTAACTTGAAAAATCCAAAATCATCTGACATAAACTAAGCAGATTGTATGAAGAATTAAACAAGTTAGCATTGACTACCCCTAATGGGGTAATATAAAGTTTAAACGTTGAGTTTTCAACCTGGTTAAAGATGAGCTGACCGTGTGCTCTTGTGTATGATGGCAGCTTTAAATAAGGATTTTCGCAGAATCCGCAAGACTTCATTGATGAAAGGAGAAATCAGATGATTTACACAAAAGAAGTCAAAATGATGTGTCCTGTTGCTAAGGGCGCTAAGCATGAACCGGCTCCGATCCCGGAAGAAGGTCAGTGGGTACATGCAAAGAAGATCGAAGATATTTCCGGCTTTACACATGGTGTGGGCTGGTGTGCACCGCAGCAGGGTGCCTGCAAGCTTTCACTTAACGTAAAGAACGGTGTAATTGAGGAAGCTCTGGTTGAGACCATCGGCTGCTCAGGTATGACACATTCTGCAGCTATGGCAGCAGAAGTTCTTCAGGGTAAGACAATTCTTGAAGCTCTGAATACTGACCTTGTTTGCGATGCTATCAACACGGCTATGAGAGAGCTTTTCCTTCAGATCGTATACGGCAGAACACAGAGCGCTTTCTCTGATGACGGTCTTGCAATTGGTGCTGGTCTTGAAGATCTTGGTAAGGGTCTTCGTTCTCAGGTTGGTACAATGTACGCAACTAAGGAGAAGGGTGTTCGTTACCTGGAAATGGCTGAAGGCTATGTAACCGGTATTGCTCTTGACGAAAATGATGAAGTTATCGGCTATCAGTTCGTTAACCTTGGTAAGATGACAGATTTCATCAAGAAGGGTGACGATGCTAATACAGCCTGGGAGAAATCCAAGGGTCAGTATGGCCGTGTCGCTGATGCTGTTAAGATCATCGATCCGAGAAAGGAGTAATTAAAAATGGCTATCACATTTGAATCATATGAGAGAAGAATTGATCAGATCAATGCTGCTTTAAATGCTGTTGGCATTTCTTCTATCGAAGAAGCTGAAGAAATCACAAAAGCTGCTGGTCTTGATGTTTACGAACAGGTTAAGAAGATCCAGCCGATCTGCTTTGAAAATGCCTGCTACGCTTACATGGTAGGTGCTGCTATCGCTATCAAGAAGGGTTGCCGCAGAGCTGCTGATGCCGCTGCTGCTATCGGTGAAGGTCTTCAGGCTTTCTGCATCCCGGGTTCTGTTGCTGATCATCGTAAGGTTGGTCTTGGCCATGGTAACCTTGGTAAGATGCTTCTTGAAGAAGAGACAGAATGCTTCGCATTCCTGGCTGGTCATGAGTCCTTCGCAGCTGCTGAAGGTGCTATCGGTATTGCTGACC
>CAVDGK010000039.1:0-11150 GCA_963607995.1 Oscillospiraceae bacterium
TAAGGCCCTTGAGAGACGTTTCCAGCCGGTTATGGTAAACGAGCCCAGTGTAGAAGATACCATTTCCATTTTGAGAGGCATCAAGGATCGCTATGAAGTTTACCATGGTGTAAAAATTACCGATGGTGCCCTGGTGGCTGCAGCAACATTGTCCCAGCGATATATTTCCGACCGTTTCCTGCCGGATAAAGCCATTGACCTGGTGGATGAAGCCTGTGCCATGATCAAGACGGATATGGATTCCATGCCGGCAGAACTGGATGAGCAGAGAAGACGAATCCAGCAGCTGGAAATTGAAGAGGCAGCTCTTAAGAAGGAATCAGATAACCTCAGCAAGGAAAGACTGGAGAGTTTGTCTAAAGAATTGGCTGAGCTTAAAGATGAATTTAATGTAGGGGCAGCCCAGTGGGATAAAGAAAAAGCTGCTGTGGAAGGCTTGAGCAAATACCGTGAACAGATTGATGAAATCAATTCCCAGATTGAAATTGCCAAGAGAAATTATGATCTTGAAAAAGCGGCAAAACTGCAATATGGCGAACTGCCGAAGATTAAGCAGCAACTCCAGGAAGCAGAAGATCTGGTGAAAAATGACGGTCTGAAACTGGTACATGAAGCCGTTGATGAAGACGAAATTTCTAAGGTTGTTTCCAAGTGGACCGGTATTCCGGTAGCCAAATTGACAGAAGGTGAAAAAAATAAAGTCCTTCACCTGGACAAGGAACTTCATAAACGGGTTGTAGGTCAGGATGAAGCCGTTACGAAAGTTTCGGAGGCTATTTTAAGGTCGAAAGCCGGCATTAAGGATCCCACAAAGCCCATTGGTTCATTCCTCTTCCTTGGTCCTACCGGTGTTGGTAAGACGGAGCTGGCAAAGTCCCTGGCAGAAGCCCTCTTTGATGATGAAAATAATATCGTCCGTATTGATATGAGTGAGTACATGGAGAAATATTCCGTCTCCCGTCTCATCGGAGCTCCTCCAGGCTACGTAGGATATGATGAGGGCGGTCAGCTGACAGAGGCTGTTCGGAGGAAACCCTTCTCCGTTGTGCTTTTTGATGAGATTGAAAAAGCCCACCCGGATGTCTTTAATGTACTTTTACAGGTACTGGATGACGGCCGTGTTACCGACAGCCAGGGTCGAACGGTTGACTTCAAAAATACCATTATCATCATGACTTCTAACCTGGGGTCAGCGGCCCTTTTGGAAGGCATTCAGGAAAATGGTGAGATTTCTAAGGAGGCATCAGAGGAAGTAGAAGCTGCTCTTCAGAATCATTTCCGTCCGGAATTTCTAAACCGGCTGGATGAGATCATTATGTTTAAGCCGCTGACCAAGGATAATATCGGCTCCATCATAAATCTCATGATCGATGGCATCAATAAGCGAATCGCTGACCAGCAGCTTCGTATTGAGTTGGATGAGGAGGCTATGAAGAAGGTTTGCGATGAGGGTTATGATCCTTCATTCGGTGCGAGACCTTTAAAGAGATATCTTCAGAAAAATGTGGAAACTCTGGCGGCCCGCCTGATTTTGGAAGGCGATGTCCATGAAGGATCCAAGATCATTATTTCCGTTAAGGATGACAAGCTTTATGCCTATGTAGCGGATCTGCCGGAAAATAAGTAAATAAAAAAATATTAAGGGAAGTGCGATCTTTTAAGGTCGCACTTCTTTTTCCTTTCTTGCCCCTGATGATATCTTTGGTATAATAAATTATAGTTTTTTTTCACATACGAAAGAAGAGTATAAAAGAATAGCAGAGGATTATATGAAACAGGGATTTATTAAGGCAGCGGCCGGCATTCCGAAAGTGTATGTGGCAGACTGTGCAGCCAATGAAAAACTTATTCTTGAAAAAATAAATGAAATGGCAGAGGGCGGGGCAAAAATCATCGTCCTGCCGGAGCTTTGTATTACAAGTTACGACTGCCGGGATCTTTTCTGGCAGGAAAAACTTTTAAATGAGGCAAAAAAGACTCTGATTTCCATTGCAGAGAAAACAAAAGATATTGATGCCCTTATTTTTGTAGGGCTTCCAATGGAAATCAATCAGAAACTCTATAATCTTGCCGCAGCTTTAAATCATGGCAAGATTCTGGGGCTTGTGCCAAAGACCTACATTCCCAATTACAATGAATTTTATGAGGCACGTCATTTTACTTCTGGCTCCTCAAATATTAGTTATGTAAACATAAATGGAGAGAGTATTCCTTTCGGAACTTCACTTATTTTTACCTGTGAAAATATGCCCCATCTTAGAGTTTCCGCTGAGATTTGCGAGGATCTCTGGGTGCCGGCCCCACCGTCTCTTAGCCATATTAAAGCCGGGGCTACGGTTATAGCAAACCTGACAGCTTCGGATGAAATGGTTGGGAAGGATTCTTACCGCCGTCAGCTGGTAAAGGCCCATTCGGCAGCCTGCCTATGCGGTTATATTTATGCGGCAGCGGGAGAAGGGGAATCTTCAACAGACCTTGTGTTCGACGGTCACAGTATGATCGCTGAAAATGGAACCCTTCTATCCGAGGCCACCCGTTTTGAAAATGAAACCATCTATGGTGATATTGATGTGGACCGCCTGGCAGCAGAGAGGAGAAGAATGACCACTTTTTCAGTGGAGCATGATCCTAAATATGTGGAAGTGTTCTTTACACTGAAGGTGGAAGAAACAAAACTTGTTCGAACTTTTGATCCCCATCCCTTTGTCCCATCAGGAAAAGCAGACCGGGATGAGAGATGTGATGAAATCTTAAAGATTCAGTCTATGGGGCTTAAGAAGAGACTGGAGCATACCCATTGCAAAAATGCAGTTATCGGTATTTCCGGTGGTCTGGATTCGACCTTAGCCCTTCTTGTAACGGTTAAGGCTTTTGATATGCTGAATCTCCCCCACACCGGCATTCATGCCGTTACCATGCCTTCTTTTGGCACCACAGACCGTACTTATACCAATGCTTGTGAAATGATTCGCTGTGTTGGCGCGGATTTCAAAGAGGTACAGGTGGGACGGGCTGTTATGCAGCATTTTGAAGATATCGGTCACGACCCCAATGTTCATGATGTCACCTACGAAAACTGCCAGGCCCGGGAACGCACCCAGGTTCTTATGGATTTATCAAATGAAGTTGGAGGTATGGTTGTTGGTACCGGTGACCTTTCGGAACTGGCTCTTGGCTGGGCCACCTATAATGGCGATCATATGTCTATGTATGCTGTTAATGCCTCTGTTCCCAAGACGTTAGTCCGTCATCTGGTGCATTATTATGCCGATACCTGCGGTGATGAGAAGCTGTCGGAGGTTCTTCTTGATGTTTTGGATACACCGGTATCTCCGGAACTTCTGCCGCCGGATCCGGAAGGAAAGATTTCCCAGAAGACGGAAGATCTTATCGGACCTTATGAACTTCATGATTTTTATCTCTATTATATTCTCCGATGGGGATTTGAACCTTCAAAAATTTTCCGCCTGGCTTTAAAGAGCTTTGATGGTGTCTATGACCGTGAAACCATTCTTAAATGGCTTCGCAATTTCTATCGCCGTTTCTTTAACCAGCAGTTTAAGAGAAGCTGTCTGCCGGATGGCCCGAAAGTAGGCTCCGTAGCCGTTTCACCCAGAGGAGATCTTCGTATGCCTTCCGATGCCTGTTCAGCCATGTGGCTCAAAGAGGCTGAAGGCTTGACATGATGAAAACATTGTGCTAAATTTTTTCCATAAAAATTTTCGAACGAACAAAGGCGTTCTGCATGAAAATGCAGAGCGCCTTTTGTGCATTCTGGATATTTTCTCATTTACATCCTGATGGTTCCCTTATCGGACGACTTCTCAGCAAGGAGGTTCTTGAAAATGAATAAGCGTATTATTTACGAGATGAAGGGACTCTATCGTGATGATTTTCGCGTGACGGGATATGAGTTTGGTGAAGGCGAAGAGAGTGTCTGTATCGTTGGAAATTCCAGAGGCAATGAATACCAGCAGATTTACGGCTGCTCAAAACTTATTAAAAAATTTAAACAGCTGGAAAATGAAGGCTGTATTACCCCGGGAAAGAAGATTCTGATCATTCCTTCCATTAATCCCTACTCCATGAACATACAGAAACGTTTCTGGCCGACAGATGGGACAGATATTAACCGCATGTTTCCGGGATACAATCTGGGTGAAACCACTCAGCGTATTGCCGATGGCGTTTTTGGTGCCATAAAGGATTTTCAGTTTGGCATTCAGTTTACATCTTTCTATACAGCAGGTGATTTTATTCCTCATATCCGTATGATGGATGAAGGCTACAGCGAAATTCAAAAGGCTTCGGAATTTGGTCTGCCCTATGTGGTTGTACGGTCCGTCAGACCTTATGATACTACAACCTTAAATTATAACTGGCAGGTTTGGAATACCCAGGCCTTCTCCCTGTATACCACAGCCATGACTCACATTGATCCCAATGGGGCCGGCCAGGCGGTGCTGGCAGTTATGAATTTTCTCTCGGCAGAAGGCATTATTAAATACCTTGGACCGGTTCCGGTTAAGTCAAAGATTGTCGGAGATGGAGAGCTGGTGGCAGTGCGGACTTCTGAATCCGGCATTTTTGAGCCGCTTCTTAGGGCTGGGGACAAGGCGTCCGTCGGCCAGCCTTTGGCTAATATTATTCACCCTTACGAAAGTGAGATTGCCGAAACCCTTTATGCACCGGTGGATGGCAAAATATTTTTTATGCATAACGAACCTATGACCTACGCTAATACAGCTGTGGTGAAGATGGTGAGAGATGAGTAAATGAGGTATTTGTCTGAGTTTTAGCAGTTTTGCCCGGCATGTTTATGATGCCGGGCTTTTTGTCTGTCTAAAGTGCAGAAAAAGATCAAAAAACCGTATTTTTCCGGATAAAAATTGAATATTATAGGGATTTGGAGTAAAATATTCGTCGTAGAATTAACAATGTTGAACATTGAAAAAAGATGGAAGGCAGGAGTATGTATGGCGGAGTATTTGAAAAAGATTAATCGGTCTTCCGTGGTGCAGCGTGTTATTGACAGCATAACAAACGCAATAGTAAATGGTGATTTAAAGCCGGGAGACAGGATCCCAACGGAACTTGAAATGGCAGAGCAGCTGGGAGTGGCAAGAAATTCCATTCGGGAAGCTGTTAAAATACTGGTTTATATCGGTGTCCTTGAAATCAGAAGAGCAGACGGAACTTTTGTCTGCGATGGTTTTTCGGAAAGTCTTATCGAACCTATGGTTTATGGCATTATCCTCAACAAGGACAATGAAGAAGAATTAGGTGAACTTAGAACCATGATCGAGAGCGGGGTTATGAGGTTGGCTGTTCAGAAGGCAACAGAAGAAGAATTAGCCGCTTTAAAGGAGCAGCTTGCTGTTATGAAGACTTGTATGACAGCAGAAAATCCCAATGTGGAAGAGGTTTTTGAGGAAGATAATAAGTTCCATGATCTGATTACGGAAATGGGACATAATGTTATGGTTTCAAAGATTAATGCCATTGCCAGAATGCTGACCCATTCGACCAGGTATCATTCGGTTAAGGGGATGATAGAGTCAGGACGGGGGCAGGAGCTTTATGAGGCTCATGAGGTTGTCTACAAGATGATTGAGGACAGACAGTTGGAAGGCCTGTACGAAACAATTTCCGGAACCTATTTCTTAAATGCCGGAGAGAAGAAATAAAAATGTTTGGTAAAGTCGGTTGTAAAGACCGGCTTTTTTTTGTCCATTTTTGAATGTAAAATTGTAAAAATTGACGGACATCAACTCGAAAAATAAGTTAATATTGTGCAAAAATATAACTTTTTTAACATCCTACGCCTCGCCTGTTTTGATGTACAGAGCATAGCCTATGCACTCCTGGTAAGGCAGAACTTCGAGGAGGCCGGCATTTAAAATACAGTCGTTCCGTTCTCACTACGTTCGAAAGAACCGCTGTTTCACTAAACGCAGTCATCACGCAAGCATGCGACTTCGTTAAGTGTGAGCATGTGCTCTGCCCGACGAGCAGAGCGAGAGCGTGTCTGTAGTGCAGGAGTGCATACGGTCTACTCGGATGTATCAAAATACTATGCTTTTGTGTCAATAAAATAACACTCAACGTAGAATGTTGGTTGACTCGTACAAAAATCATCAACCATGAATATGAAAATTACACAAACATCTGGTTAAAAAATAAACAATTGTTGACGTTTTTACTAACGCAAGATAAGATTGGGACATAGGTAAGGAGCAACATCCTACATTGACCTTTGCAGAGGAGAGAAACAAGAGAGAAGCGGATTGGAGAAAGGAGGAACTGTTTTTGAAAAGATATAAAAAGATTCTGGCTATCTTTGTTGGAGCCATGCTGACGGCATCATGTCTGACAGGATGCGGATCAAGCACAACGGAAGGCGAAACAAATTCTGATTCGGAATATCCGAAATTAAATCTTTCCATGGCAGTTAACGGAACGGACACACAGATCGATACCCTGGTTGCACAGAAGTTAGCCCGTCTGGTAGAAGAAAGATCTGGCGGTAACATCGTCATCGATGTTTTCCCCAATGATACCTTAGCTGGAGGCAATGCAACAAAAGGAATCGAATACATCTGTGCCGGTTCAACAGACCTGGCAGCTTATGCCACCAGTACATTATCAACGATTGATCAATATCTGAATATTGCTACAATGCCCTGGACTTTTGACTCCTACGATCAGGCAGCAGAGGTCATAGCTACCACAGGCGGTGAATATTATACAGAACGACTTGCAGCAAAGGGTATTACTTATCTTGGAGCTTTCCACAATGGTTTTCGTCAGCTGACAAACTCAAAGAGAGCAGTCACCACACCGGAAGATCTGAAAGGCCTGAAGATTAGAATTCCTGGTTCTGAAATTTATATGACATTCTGGCAGGCTGTTGGTGCCAGTCCTACCTCTATGAGCTGGTCTGAAGTCTTTACAGCGATTCAGCAGGGTACTATCGATGGCCAGGAAAATGGTGTTCCCATCACCAACTCGGCTAAGATGTATGAAGTTCAGGATTACATGACCATCTGGAATTACTGCTACGATGCCGACCTTATTATTGCCAACCAGAGCGTTTGGGAAAGCCTGGATGAAAAGACACAGCAGCTTCTTTCTGAATGCATCGAAGAAGCCTGCACCTGGGGCAATGAAAAGATTGTTCAGGATGAACAGGATCTTCTTACGGAATTCAAGTACTACGGTATGCAGATCGATACATTAACAGATGAACAGCTTGAACCCTTCAAGGAACTGATCAAGGAACCCATGGCAAAGATCAAAGCTAAATATGGCAAAGAAGCCTGTGAAGCATTTGGTATTGATACAGAAGGCGTTGACTTCGGATAAATCAGGGGGAGATCAGACATGAAGATTATTGAAAAAATTGAAAAAGTTGTTGCATGTCTCTGTGTAACAGTCATGGCGATCCTGGTTTTTGCCAACGTTATCACACGATTCATATTTAATTATTCCATGGCTGTTGCCGATGAGATGTCATGCTACTTATTTGTTCTTATGAGTTTTATGGGAACTGCCATTGCGGCAAGAAGACGTGCTCATCTGGGCCTTACGATCCTGACAGATCATTTATCACCTAAGGCAGCCCGCATTGTCCAGACTCTTATGTATGCCATTGCTACAATCTTCTGCCTCATGATCGTTATCTTCGGTGTGCAGATGGTTATCAGCCAGTATCAGCTGGGACAGCAGACATCCACCATGCAGTGGCCGGAATGGATCTATGGTTTATTCGTACCGTTAGGTGGTGCTTTCTCAACAGTTGCATTCTTAGATGGAACCATCAAAATCGCAAAGGGGGATAAATAAATGGCAGGTATCGTATTATTAGGCGTATTTGTAGTTCTGCTGTTCCTCGGAGCTCCCATTGCAGTTTGTTTGGGAATGTCCAGTGTGGCAGCTATGGTGGTACAGGGAATTGGAAAACCTATCGTTGCAATCATGAGTGTTCTTCCCCGTATCTGTTCCGCATCAAGCAGTAAATTCGTTTTGCTGGCTATTCCCTTTTTCATTATCTCCGGTAATGTTATGGAGAAAGCCGGTATTTCAGGAAGACTGATCAACCTGGCAGAGAAGTGCCTGGGTCATATCAAAGGCGGTATGGCAATGGTCTGTGTGGTTGTTTCCTGCTTCTTCGCAGCTATTTCAGGCTCCGGCCCGGCTACAGTTGCCGCTCTTGGTCTTATCATGATTCCGGCTTTGGTAAAGGCAGGTTATCCCGCGGCTTTCTCTTGTGCCCTTATGGCAGCCGGTGGTGCGATCGGTGTCGTTATCCCGCCATCCATTACCTTCGTTGTATACGGATCCATTGCAGATGCTTCTATTACAAACCTTTTTAAAGCAGGTATGGTTCCCGGTCTTATGATGGGTGCCGGTCTTATCATCACAGCCCTTCTTCTTGGAAGAAAATATGATCTTAAGGTTTCGCCCAAGGCTTCCGGTAAGGAGAGATGGAAAGCTTTTAAGGATGCTATCGCAGGTCTTCTGATGCCGGTCATCATTCTTGGCGGTATCTACGGTGGTATCTTTACACCGACTGAAGCAGCTGCAGTTTCAATCTTCTACGGACTTTTCGTTGGTATCTTTATTTACAAAGAAATCAATATGAAGAAGATCGTTGATCTGATGATCGACTCCTGCTCAACTACAGCAACCGTTATGTTCATTACCATGGGTGCTTCACTTTTCGCCTACGTTCTGACAAGAGCAAGACTGGATGAACTTATCGAGCAGTTCATGCTGAATGTAACGAATGGAAATACGGTTGTATTCTTCCTTATCGTCAATGTGGTTCTTCTTATTGCAGGATGTTTCCTGGATTCCACATCAGCTCTTTACATTTTTACACCACTTTTTGCACCGGTTGCTGTTCAGCTTGGTATCGACCCCATCCATCTTGGCGTCGTCATGATCGTCAACTTGGCCATCGGTCTTTTCACACCGCCGGTTGGTGTAAACCTTTATGTAGCCTGCGGTATAGGAAAAATCAGTATCGAGGATATTTCTAAGGGTGTTATCCCATGCCTGATAGCTATGCTTGTAGTACTGCTACTGGTTACCTATATACCGGCAATTTCATTGATGTTTGTATGATCATAAGATCATAATTCTTCCAATTTCCCTGGGGCTTAAAGCCCCGGGGACCCTCTCAAAAACGTTAATTGAATCGGGGTTTTTAAGTCCCGATTTTATAAAAAAACTGTAACATCCTACGTAGAATAAAGCGAGGTAAAGAAAATGAAAGATGTTTCAATTAAGGAATTAAAAAACACGGCAACAAGGATGCGTATGAAGGTTGTGGATATGATCTACAAAGCTCAGTCAGGACATCCGGGCGGTTCTTTATCAGCTGCTGATTTTGTAACTGCCTGCTACTTTAAATACATGAATGTGGATCCGAAGAATCCCCGCTGGGAAGATCGTGACCGCATGGTCCTTTCCAAAGGTCATGTCTGCCCCATTCAGTATGCCTGCCTGGCTACTCTCGGATTTTTCCCGGAGAAGGAGCTGGATACTTTAAGAAAAGAAGGTTCCATGCTGCAGGGTCATCCTTCCATGAATAAGTGCCCGGGCATTGATATTTCCACCGGTTCTCTTGGACAGGGTCTTGCCTGTGCCGTTGGTATGGCTATTGCCGGCAAGATGGATAAGAAGGATTATAAAGTATTTACAGTCGTTGGTGATGGTGAGTCTCAGGAAGGGGAAATCTGGGAAGCTGCCAATACAGCTCACAAGTATAAACTGGATAACCTCATCGTTTTCATGGATTTCAACAATCTGCAGATCGACGGTACTTGCGATCAGGTTATGCCGAATGGTGATCTTGGTGAGAAATTCAAAGCATTTGGTTTCGAAATCATGGAAATCGATGGTCACAACATGGAAGAAATCTGTGCCACCATTGATAAGTGCTATGCATCCAAGAATGGCAAACCGAAGCTTATCTACGCTCACACGATTAAAGGCAAGGGCGTCTCTTACATGGAAAATTCAGTTGCATGGCACGGCATGGCTCCCAATGAAGAAGAGCATGCACAGGCTATGAAAGAACTTGAAGCTCAGATTATCGAATAATAAGGGAGGACTTGAAAATGAGCGAATTAAAGAAGATTGCAACCAGAGATGGTTTTGGTGAAGAAATCCTTAAATTAGGTGAAGAAAATCCCAATATCCTTGTACTTGACGTGGATATCGGAAAAAGCTGCAAGACAGCTGCCTTCCGTAAGGCTCTTTCTGCCGAATATCATGAAGACAAGGATCAGTACATTAATGTCGGTATTGCTGAGCAGAATGGAGCAGGCGTTGCAGCCGGTCTTGCTACCTGCGGAAAGATTCCCTTCGTTGTGACATATGCTGTATTTGGTTCCCTCCGTATGTGCGAAATGATCCGTCAGGAAATCTGTTATCCCAACCTGAATGTCAAGATCGCCTGCTCTCATGGCGGTGTCACACCGGCTAATGATGGTGCTTCCCATCAGGCTATTGAGGATATGGGCGTTCTTCGTACCATTCCCAATATTTCCGTTATTATGCCGGCTGATTATGTAGCAGCCAAGAAACTGACCCGGGCAGCTGCTGAGACATACGGTCCCATGTATCTGCGCTTTACCCGTGATGCTATCGCTCAGATCTATGATGAAGATGCTGAATTTGTCATCGGAAAAGCCAATAAGCTTAAAGAAGGCAAGGACATTGCCATTATCGCAAATGGTGATACCGTTCGTCTGGCACTGGATGCAGCTAAAGAATTGGAAGCTAAAGGCTTAACAGCAAGAGTTCTTGATATGCATACCATTAAACCGCTGGATGTTGAAGCTGTAGAGGCCTGCATCAATGACATCGGCAAAGTGATCACAGTAGAAGATCACAATATCATAAATGGCCTTGGCTCAGCTGTCTGCGAAGTAGCTGCAGAAATGGGAAAAGGCAAGGTTAAGAGAGTTGGTATTCAGGATCAGTTCGGTCAGTCAGCTCCATATGAAAGACTTTTGGCAGTCAATGGCATTACCGTTGAGGACATTGTTAAGATCGCTGAAGATATGCAGTAAAAACAAAATTTAAACACCTAAGCAAAAAAGAAGAAACTCAATCTAACTAAGCTAAGCATTTACACA
>CAVDGK010000040.1:0-11091 GCA_963607995.1 Oscillospiraceae bacterium
ATGAACGTTCATGATAATATCGCCTTCGGCCTTAAGATCAAAAAAATGTCGAAGAGTGAGATCACCCGGCGGGTGAAAAAAGTCCTGGACCTTGTGGATCTTGAGGGTTTTGAAGGAAGAAGTATTGATACCCTCTCCGGCGGTCAGCAGCAGAGAATCGCCATTGCACGGGCATTGGTTAATGAACCTGAAATCCTGCTTCTTGACGAACCACTGGGTGCCCTCGACCTTAAGATGCGAAAGGAAATGCAGATTGAGCTGAAAGATATGCACAGAAAGCTGGGCATTACTTTTATCTATGTTACCCATGATCAGGAAGAAGCCCTGACCATGTCGGATAAGATCGTTATCATGAATAATGGCAAGATTCAGCAGATCGGAACCCCGGAAGATATCTATAATGAACCGGCTAATGTATTTGTAGCGGATTTCATTGGAGAAAGTAATATTTTCAATGGCATTATGACCGGGAAACTTAAGGCCCGTTTTTGCGGCGGCCAGTTTGAGTGCGTGGATGATTTTCCGGAAGGAACCCATATTACCGCTGTGGTACGTCCGGAGGATGTTATTCTTGGAAAGCCCGGAGAAGGCATTATTGACGGTATCGTGGATTCGGTTATTTTCAAGGGCATGCATTACGAGATTACAGTGGTTTCCGGACGAAACGAGATGGTGGTTCAGTCCGTTAAATCAGTGGCCATTGGCGAAAAAGTAAGCATGAACATCGAACCGGATAATATTCACATTATCAAAGCTGAAGAAAATACCAATATTTTCCGCATTGATATTAATAAGGAACACCGCCTTGAGTTTAATGGCACAGTGCTGGGCCGGAGTCTTACTAAGATCGTCAAGGGAAGCCATCGCAATGAAAATGGGGAACTGGTGGATGAAAGCGGTGAACTTATCGACACAAGCCGTCTTCGTATCACTGCCTCAATCCAGCCTCAGGATATTACCATGACGGATAATATCGAGGAGGGTATCGTTCAGGGGCAGATCATGAACCTGATCTATCAGGGTGACCATTATAGTTACATCGTTCATACGGATCTGGGACATGACTTTGTGGTAGCGGATGAATACCTGTGGAACATGGAAGACATGGTTGGTCTCATCATGCCATCGGACAAGATGACTTTCGAGGTTAAGAGGTAAGGAGAAAACATGGGCAAAATGTCATTTTCGCGGAAGAGCCTGGGCATTCCCTATTTTCTTTTCCTGGTGATCTTTGTGATCCTTCCGCTTTTTATTCTTTTGTATTACGTTTTTACGGATAATAATGGCCAGTTGACCCTCTCTAATCTGACAGGGTTTTTTACGGACCCCAACACCATGGGAACCTTGTGTTACAGTCTGGTACTGGCCTTGGTGACGACGGCGGTATGCCTCCTCATTGCCTACCCCACGGCTTACATTCTGGCTCGTTCCCACCTTAAGGCTAAGGGCGTTATTATCATGATCTTCATTATTCCCATGTGGATCAATTTTTCACTTAGAATATCGGCCTTGAAGGAAATTCTGACGGTGATCGAAGGAAATCTGGCTTATTATCCTTTTCTGAATTCTGTTATCGGCATGACTTACGATTTTCTGCCTTTCATGATTCTGCCGATTTTTAATACGATTTCCCGCCTTGATAATAATCTCATTGAGGCAGCCCATGACCTTGGAGCTGATAATAAAACCACTTTCTTGAAGGTGATTCTGCCTCTTTCCATGCCGGGTATCATCAGCGGTGTAGCCATGGTATTTCTGCCGGCAATGACGAATTATGTTGTGCTGGATATGCTTTATAACAGTACCTATATCATGGGCAGCCTTATCGGCAGCTATTTCTCGGCTTACAACTGGCATGGCGGTTCCATGATCGCTCTGGTGCTTTTGGGACTTATCTGTCTCTTTACCCTGCTGACCCGTGGTGAGGAATCCGAAACCCAGATAAGAGGGAGCCGGCTTTAAATCAGTCGTGGTTCACGCTCTGGCTGAGTTGAACGCTCCGCGAGGATGTACACGGATTCGGTTTTATATATGTCTGCTGACAAAGACCTGAATCCGACACGCAAAACTCACAAGCGAGTCTTGACAGAATAAGTTAAAGGCAAGGTTCTCCAGGCTGCCTGCATGGCGGAGCTTAATAAAAATGAAGGAATTCGTATATGAAGAAAATAGGAAAAATCACATTTATCTGCCTGGTGCTGGTATTTATGTATGCACCGATTTTGATTCTGGCAGTTTATAGTTTTACAGATTCCTCTAATATCGGTGCCATCCATGGCTTTTCTTTCCATAATTATGTCACACTTTTTACCACGGATGAACTTCGCAGCATGATCATCGGCACAATCCTTCTGGCCTTGGGAGTGGCAGCTATTTCCACTTTGCTGGGAACCATCGGTGCTATCGGTGCCTTTTATTCCGGACGGAAAATGCGTTCCGCCATTTCAGCTCTTAATCAGATTCCGGTGGTAAATGCTGATGTAGTTACCGGCTTTTCTGTCTGTATTTTGTTGGTGGTGGTCTTTGGTATCAGTAAGGACACTTTTTTCCCACTGGTAGCCGGACAGGTTGTACTTTGCACACCTTTTGTCTTTCTTTCGGTTTTGCCCCGCCTTAAACAGATGGATCCGGGGATCTATGAAGCGGCCCTTGACCTTGGTGCTACGCCGGGTATGGCCCTTAGGAAAGTGGTTCTGCCTCAGCTTATGCCGGGCATTATTTCCGGCTTTTCTTTGGCTATTACCTTGTCTTTGGATGATTATTTCATTGCAACTTATACGAAACCGGCCACTTTCGATACCATCAGTACCTATGTGGTTAATGCGACGAAGGGTTCCCAGACCACTATTAAGACAGCACTCTGGGCTCTTTCCACAGTTATTTTTGTCATTGTTATACTGCTTGTTATTGCCATGAATATTAAAAATAATCGTAATTCTTCGGGAAGAACGAATCCGGGAAAGGCAGGTGCCTGATATGAAAATATTTGCACGAGTCTTTACAGGTGCCCTGGCGGCAGCAACTGCCTTTTCGACTGTTCCCTTTACAACCACCGTACAGGCGGATACAACGCCGGAGGTGACTATCCGTATCTGCAGCTGGGAGGAATATATTGACCAGGGCGGATGGGAAGAAGATGAAACCATCGACCTGCCCAGCGGTGATATTATCGGCGAAAATTCCATGATCGAAGATTTCGAAGAGTGGTATTACGAAACCTATGGCATTAAGGTAAAGGTCGAGTATTCCACCTTTGGAACCAATGAAGATCTTTATAACATGATCACGCTGGGAGATGTCTATGACCTGGTATGTCCGTCAGAATACATGTTTATGAAGCTTATGGCGGAGGGATATCTGGAACCCCTTTCAGATGACTTCTTCGATGAAAGCAACGAATATAATTATTATGTTAAGGGGGTATCTCCCTATATCCGGCGGATTTTCCAGGAAAATGAGATCAATGGCGAAAGCTGGGAGAAATATGCCGCAGGCTATATGTGGGGCGTAACCGGTATCGTCTATAATCCGGAGGAAGTGACGGAAGAGGAAGCCTCTACCTGGGAAATTTTAAACAATTCTAAATTTTATCGCCAGGTAACGCTGAAAGATAATGTGCGGGATTCCTATTTTTCAGCTGTTGGGGCTGCGAAGCATGATCTTCTGACCTCGGATGAATTTGTTAATGATGAAAATTATCATGAAAATTTAAAGAGTGAAATGAATGATGTCTCTTCGGAGACCATTTCCGAGGCTCTTAAATATCTTCAGAGCTGCAAAAATAATGCTTATTCTTTTGAAACAGATTCTGGTAAAGCCGATATGATCACGGGTAAGGTTTTGGCCAATTTGCAGTGGTCAGGGGATGCGGTTTATACCATGGATCAGGCGGAGGATGATGATTTTATTCTAAATTTTGCTGTTCCGGAAGAAGTAACCAACATTTATTTTGATGGCTGGTGCCTGATGAAAAATGGTGTGGCTGAAAACTCCATGAAGCAGGCCGCCTGCGAGGCTTTCATTAATTTCGTTTCTCGTCCGGATAATGCTATCCGGAATATGAATTACATTGGATACACCTCTGTTATTGCCGGGGGCAAGGATGATAGCCGTGTCTTTGAATATGTGGATTGGAATTATGGGGCTGATGAGGATACAGAGGAAGAAACGGTAGAATATCCATTGGGATATTTCTTCGTGGACGATAATAGTGATGAGGATTATGTTATTACAGTGCCTGTATCTCAGACGAAGCGCCAGCTTTATGGTCAGTATCCCACGGAAGATGTCATAAACAGGTCCTCCATCATGGTTTATTTTGATTCCAGTGTCAGCGATGAGATCAATCAGATGTGGATCAATGTGCGCTGCTTTAATATCGCTAATGTGCCGGTATGGGCGTGGGTGCTCACCGTGGCAGCGGCAGGGGTACTGAGTGCCCTGGCAGTAAGATATAAGAAAAACAAAAATCGTTTTAAGAAATGAGAGAAGAGGATTTCGAATTTACCTAACTGATAAAAAAGCAGCATAAATAGAAGGGATAGCCGTCAGGCTGTCCCTTTTTGGCTTGGAATATAAAATAAACTCATGTACAATATTTTTCGGATATATGCAGATTATTGAGGGGAAGCTAAATGAAAACAAAAATAAATAAAAAAAGAAATCTGATCATTTCTTTGATCTTTGCTATTCTATCCAGTGTTGTGATCGTTGTTTGTCATAAATTTGTTGCAGATGGTACTTTATTTATGACAGAGACAGAAACGAGTTTGCCCGGTTTGAGTATAAAGCTGTTCTATCAGATTATCTATCTGGCAGTTCTTTTATTTCTGATCTTTTCGCTGGTAGCACACGTTGCCCTGAAAAGTGATATTTCCCTATTTAAATTCGAAATTCCATGGATGCATTACGAAAAAAAGAAAAGAAATCTTATTAATGCAGCCATTATGTTTATTCTTCTTATACCGGCTTTTCTGGCTCTTTATCCGGGGTATCAGTCTTATGATGCACCTGTTGTTGCAGGAAGTTTTCTGGAGGGAGGCGGCTTAACAACCTACCAGCCGGTTCTTCACACTATTTTTACCGCAGCCTGCTATAAATTAGGATTCCTTTTGACAGCAGATTATGCAGCCGGGGTTACAATTTATGCCCTGATTCAGGAGATTCTGACTATTATTGCTTTTTTGGTTGTGATTAACAAGATGTTGGAATGGAAGGTGCCGGACCTCATGATTGGCGTTCCTTTGCTTCTGCTTATCCTTAATCCATTGGTTCAGCTTTTTATATTTACCACAACGAAGGATACACTTTATGGTGTTCTTACACTGCTTTGGATCGTTTATTTGGTGGATGGATACCGGAAAGATAAAATGAGTATCATTCCCACATCGATTGTGGCCATATTAATGGTTCAGTTGAGAAAACAGGGTCTCTATATTCTAATCATTACCTTTCCGCTTTATCTTCTTCTGGAATGGAGAAAGAAAAAGAAAAAACAGAGCATTATTCTGTCTTTTATAATACCAATCGTTGTCAGTTTCATTATTTACGGACCGCTTTTCTCATTATTGGGAATAGGCGGTGATCGTGCGGCTGAAAAGCTTTCTGTTCCGATTCAACAAATTGCACGGGTGCTTGTTCTTGAAAAAGATACTGTTGAGGAAGAGGACCTTGAACTGATTTACCATTATATGCCTGAGGAAAGTCTTGAAGGCTATATCCCGGAAATATCCGATCTGGTAAAAGCGAAGTTTGATAGTGCTTATTATAATGAACATAAAGCAGAATTTTGGAAAGTCTGGTGGAAACTGTTCAAAACACACAAAAAGAGTTACATTGATTCTTTTCTTTATCTGACGGTGGGATATTTCTATCCGGATGCAAGCGCTACTAACGGATGGGGATATGTGGATACTTATAAAACATTTCAGGGAAAAGAATATCAGCCAAAGCCGATTTTAAACGAATATTACAATTATTTGATGTCAGCGGCTAAAAATATGCTTGGTAATACACCCGTTCTATCAAATTTAATGTGCATCGGGTTGCCGTTTTGGCTTTTGGTAGTTGTGCTTTTTGTGGGATTGATCCGGAAGCAGAAAGCTTTTTGGATTGCATTGATCCCCTCCGGGCTATATGGGGCTACGCTGCTTCTTGGACCGGTGTGCTGCTGCAGATATGTACTTCCTTTATATTTGTGTTTCCCGATATTGATTGCGGTTCTTTTTGTTGAAAATAATAAAAACGATAGGGATCTGGTATCTTTGACTTAATATCCTTTGATCAGACCAGACACTTTGGTAGTAGCTAAGAAAGAAAAAATAAAAATTATTAGCACTCATACTTGACGAGTGCTAATAATCGTGTTATAACATAATCAGTTCAAGGAACGAGGAAAAAAGAGTTCCAAGAATGCAAAAACAAATTAACAAACAATGATGAGACTTGGATTGTCCCACAGAAAATAAGGAGGAATTGATTATGTTAGCACCGTTATTTGGAGATACTTTATTTGATAGCTTTTTTGAAGATTTTGCACATCCGGTAAGAAGAACCCAGGGAGAAAATCAGGTAGCAGTTGCTTCAAGATTTGTTATGAAGACAGATGTCAAGGAAAATGATAAAGGCTTCGAACTTCATGTTGAACTGCCGGGTTATAAAAAAGAAGATGTGAAAGTTGAACTGAAAGATGGCACATTGACGATTTCAGCTAACTCAACGGTTACAGAAGAGAAAGAAGAAGGTACAAAATTCCTTCGCCGTGAACGTTACGTCGGTGGCTGCTCAAGAAGCTTCTATGTAGGCGATGACATTGATCAGAGTGCTATTTCAGCAAAATTTGAAAATGGTGTCCTGGTACTTCAGCTGCCGAAGAAGCAGCCGGTGGAACCGGAAGTCAGATCGATCGCCATTGAAGGCTGAACTTAAGAAAGGTATAATAGGAGGGATGCCGTGGGCATCCCTCCTATTTTGCTAAGGACCGAAATTTTACTTAGTCGGAGAAATTGTTGATAAAAAATAAAAATGATTAAGAATGGAGGTGATAAGCTTGGCAAAACGCGATTTCTATGAGGTTCTCGGTGTTGACAAGGGAGCCGATGCAAAGAAAATAAAAAGCGCTTATCGTCGTAAAGCAAAGCAATATCATCCAGATACAAATCCCGGAAATAAAGAGGCTGAGAAGAAGTTTAAGGAAGTTAATGAGGCCTATGCCGTGCTCAGCGATCCGGAAAAGAAGAAAATGTATGATCAGTTCGGCATGGCGGCCTTCGAAGAAGGAGCAGCCGGCGGTGCCGGAGGCGGAGCAGGCAATTATCAAAGCTTCCACTTCGATGGCAATATGGATGATATTTTCAGCCAGTTCTTCGGTGGCGGTTTTGGCGGTGGTACCGGTGGTTTTAAGAGCAGCGGTTTTGGTCAGAATGCCGGCGGCTTCGGTGGTGGAAATTCCTACAGCGGCGGTTTTGGCGGATTCTCCGGTTTTGGCGGCTCCCAGAGTGCCGGCCAAAGTCAGAGCTCAGGACATAAATGTCATTCCGGCGGTGGTGGCTGCGGAGGCGGCTGCCATGATGAAGACGATGGCAACACCCGCATGAACATCAACATTACCCTGGAGGATTCGGCTAAGGGTGCAGACAAGGTGGTACGGGTTAGAAGTGCCGACGGAAAAATGGAATCCCTGAAAGTTCATATTCCGGCAGGTATTGATGAAGGAAAGAGCATCCGCCTTAAAGGCAAGGGCCAGATGGTTAATGGTCAGGCCGGAGATCTTCTTCTCAAAGTTCATATTTTGGAGAAGGATGGCTTCGAACGGAAAGGGAAAGACGTCTATGTAACGGCGAAAGTACCCTTTACCACAGCTATTTTCGGTGGTGAGGTTATCGTTCAGACTCTGGATGGTCCGGCAATGGTCCGGATACCGGCCGGTGCGCAGGCAGGAAGCAAGCTTTGCCTTAAGGGCAAAGGTATCGTTAATATCAAAAATCATGCAGAGCGGGGTGATGTCTACGCTGTGGTTCAGGTCGAGGTGCCTCAGGATCTGACAGATGATGAAAAAGCGGCACTTATGCAGTATGCTCAGCTTCGAAGAATGAACGGGCATGTATAAAGCCGGAATATAAAAGCTGCGGTGAAATTATAAAGCAGGTGATGTGACTATGAGGAGTTTATGATTCGGACCACTGGTTATAGAAGGAACTTTGAATAGTCAAATTCTTGGGAAGTATTTAAAAATAGACGAGGAGAGAGATGATGGAAAAGGAATTTCAGGAGTACACAGTCTTTAATGTAACAGCCAGAGATGGAAGTGACGTGGAGCTGGCCGTTGTAGATGAATTTGAATTTGACAAAAAGCATTATGTGGCAGCTGCCGTTGTAAAGAATGAAGAAATCGATGACAGCGGTCGCTACATTTACCGCATCAAAATGGATTCCGAAGATTTCGAAGTAGAGGAAATCACCGATGCAAAGGAATATGAGGATGTGGTGAAGGCCTACCAGGAAATGGAAGACTAAGTAAATTCAATAAACAGCAAAAGAAAGTGTCACGGTAACGATTAAAAATCATTACCGTGACACTTTTTTTGCATACGCTATGTTTTTTTTGTTGTATTTCGAGAGCGGCATCGGAGACATTGTCTTTTGTTAGGGTCTGTAAATGAGACTAATTTTTGATGGTTTAATAAATTTACTGACATAATCCATTGGAACAGAAGGCAGAAATAGCTAGCGTGAAAAAATTTATGAGATATATTGATAAAACGATTGACATGAAAATAGGGATACTCTATACTGAAAACAACGATTAAATAATCTTTTAATTGTTAAATGAAAACTATAACATTACTAACAAAAACAAAAGAAAAGGAGTATCCCATGAAGAAAACATACAAAATCGAAGTTGATTGTGCTAACTGCGCAGCCAAGATGGAAGATGCAGCCAAGAAGATCGAAGGCGTTGCTAATGCTACTGTTAATTTCATGACTTTAAAGATGATCATTGAATTTGCAGAGGGTGCTGATGTGAAGGCTGTTATGGGCAATGTTCTGAAGGCCTGCCGCAAGGTTGAACCGGATTGCGAAATCTTCTTCTAAATTATGAAGAAAAAACAGAAGAAAATGCTCATCCGCATTATCGCGGCAGCGATTTTGCTGATTGCCCTGCAGTTTCTGCCATTTAGCGGATGGGTTGCATTTGCATTATACATGGTGGATTACCTGATCGTCGGCTATGATATTCTTATTAAAGCCGTTAAGGGTATTTTAAATGGTCAGGTTTTCGATGAAAATTTTCTGATGGCAGTGGCCTCAGTCGGTGCCATCATCCTGGCCTTGATGCAGAAAAGCGGTGACTATAATGAAGCCGTGGCCGTTATCCTTTTTTATCAGATAGGCGAATGGTTCCAGGGCTATGCGGTAGGAAAAAGCCGCAAGCACATTACGGAATTGATGGATATTCGTCCGGATTATGCCAATATTGAGCAGGAAGGCAAGCTTGAAAAAGTGGATCCGGATGAAGTTGAAACCGGCAGCATTATCGTGGTTCAGCCGGGAGAAAAAGTGCCTATCGACGGCATTATCCGGGAAGGTCATTCAACGCTGGATACGGCAGCCCTGACGGGTGAAAGTGTTCCGCGAAACGCTGCTGAAGGTGATGAGGTGCTTAGCGGCTGCATTAATATGACCGGTGTGTTGAAGATTGAGACGACATGTGAATTTGGTGACTCTACAGCTTCAAAGATTCTGGATCTGGTGGAAAATGCCAGCTCCCTGAAGTCAAAGCCGGAGGATTTCATTACCCGATTTGCCAAAGTTTACACACCGCTGGTTTGTCTGGCGGCCCTGCTTCTTGCTTTTATCCCGCCCCTTGTCAATGGCTTTGTGCTGAGTAATCCCATGAACTGGACCCAGTGGATCTATCGTGCGTTAACCTTCCTTGTTATCAGTTGTCCCTGTGCTTTGGTTATCAGTATTCCCCTTAGCTTCTTTGGAGGAATCGGCGGAGCCAGCCAGGCGGGTATCCTGGTTAAGGGATCACGTTATCTTGAAGGTCTCTCAAAGACAAAGACTATTGTTTTTGACAAGACAGGAACTCTGACGGCCGGTGTCTTTGAAGTAACAGGCATTCACCATAATACACGGAGTAAAGAGGAACTCCTGGAAATGGCAGCTTATGCCGAAAGTGCTTCCTCCCATCCCATTAGTCAGAGCATTCAGAGAGCTTACGGTAAAGAAATCGATCGGAGTCGTGTCAGCAATATTGAAGAAATCAGCGGTCATGGGGTAAGGGCATCAGTGGATGGTCATGAAGTAGCTGCCGGCAATATGAAGCTGATGAAAAAGCTGGGTATTGAATGTGATGTCTGTCATAGCATCGGCACCATTATTTACATGGCTATTGATGGTAAATACGAAGGGCATCTGGTGATTTCCGATAAGCTTAAAGAGCATTCTGAAGAAGCGATTGCGGCTCTGAAGAAGGCTGGGGTTACCAAGACGGTTATGCTCACGGGCGACGTCAGAAACACGGCTGAGCAGGTGGCCGGAGAGCTTCATATCGATGAGGTTCACAGCGAACTTCTTCCTGGCGGCAAAGTAGAAATGGTTGAGAAACTTCTGGCAGAAAAGCCGGATACGTCAACCTTGGCTTTCGTTGGTGATGGCATCAATGATGCACCGGTTCTTTCAAGAGCTGACATTGGCATCGCCATGGGGGCCCTGGGATCGGATGCTGCCATTGAGGCTGCGGATATCGTGCTTATGGATGATGATCCCCTGAAGATTGTTAAGGCCATTAAGATTGCCAGAAAGTGTCTTCGCATCGTTTATGAAAATATTTATTTCTCCATTATTGTCAAAGTTCTTTTCCTTGTTCTGGGAGCCGTGGGCTTCGCCAATATGGGGATGGCTATCTTTGCTGACGTCGGTGTCATGATCATTGCCGTGCTCAATGCCATGAGAGCTCTTTTGGTGAGAAATATATAGGTTTTTGACATCATATGTCTCGTCTGTTTCGATGCACAGAGCAAGGTTTACGCACCCCTGCTAAGGAAGACCCTCGAGGAGGCCGGTACTTAGAAATTGGTAGTTCCA
>CAVDGK010000041.1:0-11074 GCA_963607995.1 Oscillospiraceae bacterium
CGTAAGGAAGAAGTCCATCATGCAAAAGAAGAAGGTATCATTTTCGACCTTCTGACAAATCCTGTTGAAATCCTGACTGATGAAAATGGTTGGGTTAAGGGATGCAAGTGCATCCGTATGGAACTTGGTGAGCCGGATGCTTCCGGAAGACGTTCACCGGTTGAAATTCCAGGATCTGAATTTGAGATTGAATGCGATGCAGTGGTTATGTCTCTGGGCACTTCACCAAATCCTCTTATTTCTTCTACAACAAAGGGACTTGATATCAACAAGCGCAGATGTATCGTAACGGATGCTGAAACTGGTGCTACCAGCAAACCGGGTGTCTTCTGCGGTGGTGATGCTGCAACAGGTGCTGCTACGGTTATCTTGGCTATGGGTGCCGGTAAAGCTGCTGCCAAAGGCATTGATGAGTACATCAAAAGCAAAGGTTAATAATTAAATTTATATAAGATTCAGGATGTCAGGGGATTCAAATAATCCCCTGATCTTCTCTGAATTGATGAGATGAAAGGTAATTAATGGGTTTTCATTCCGAATGCTCCCTTGAAATACCGGCCGAACAGGAAACTGTTATATTCGGCTCTTATGACAACAATATAAAAAAGATAGAAAAAGCTCTGGATGTTAGTATTCTTGAAAGGGATGGTCTTTTGAAGATCAGTGGAAATCCCGATAATACCGCCAGGGCTAAACGTGTTTTTCAGCAACTTATGATTATGGCTGAAAGAGGCACACCGATTGATGAACAGCGTATCACCTATATGCTTTCACTGGTTAAAGACGGACAGGAAGATCAGGTTAATGAAATGGATAAGGAAACTATTATCCATACCATGAGTGGACGCCCTGTTAAACCGAAAACCATTGGTCAGAGAGAGTATGTAGAAGCTATTCGCAATAAAATGATCACTTTTGGTATCGGACCTGCCGGTACCGGTAAGACCTATCTGGCCATGGCTATGGCCATCAAGGCTTTTAAGGCTGAAGAAGTTAGTCGTATTATTCTGACGCGTCCGGCTATAGAAGCCGGAGAAAAACTTGGATTTTTGCCTGGAGATCTTCAAAGCAAGATTGATCCTTATTTAAGACCTCTTTATGATGCTCTTTATGACATTATGGGGGCAGAGAGCTTTCTGAAAAATTCAGAGAAAGGCCTTATTGAAGTTGCACCACTGGCCTATATGAGAGGCCGGACACTTGACAATGCTTTTATTATCCTGGATGAAGCACAAAATACCACGCCGGCTCAGATGAAAATGTTTCTGACCCGTATCGGTTTTGGAACAAAAGTTGTGGTCACCGGCGACAGAACACAAAAGGATCTGCCGGTGGATGCTGTCAGCGGACTTGACGTGGCTATGCGGGTGCTTTCCAAGATTGAAGATATCAGCTTCTGTGAACTGACAAGTAAGGATGTTGTACGTCATCCTCTTGTTCAGAAGATTGTTAAAGCCTATGAGCAGTATGAAGAAAGGCAGCATACCGCCCAGGTTAAGAGGCAAAGAAGATCATATGATGGTAAGAATAAGTAGAGAGTATGACCGTCCGGATTTCCGGGAAATCATGAATTTTCATTATAAAAAATTGGCTGAAAAAGTAATTGAAGCTGTCCTTAAGTCGGAAGGCTGTCCTTTTGGTGCTGAGGCAGATATTACCCTGGTTGATGATGACTCCATTCAGGAAATTAATCGAGAAATGCGTCAGATCGATAAAGTAACAGATGTTCTTTCCTTTCCTATGGTGGAATATCCTTCTCCTGCAGATTTTTCTTTTGCCAAAAAGAATCCCTTTGATGCTTTTAATCCTGAAAATGGAAATCTGATGCTGGGAGATATTGTTATTAATGTAAGACGTGTGCAGGAACAGGCTGCATCTTATGGTCATTCCCGTAAAAGAGAATATGCCTTTCTCATTGCTCACAGTGTTCTGCATCTTATCGGTTACGATCATATGACACCCGATGAAGCAAAGATTATGGAAAGTAAACAGGAGAGCGTTCTACGCTCTTTAAAAATCACAAGGGAGGCAGCAATATGAAAAGAAAACTTCTTGTATCTGTAACTCTTGCATCACTTTTAGCATCATCTTTACTGACCGGATGTACTCTTGGCGGAAAAACTGAATCTTCAACAGAATCTTCTGAGGTATCAACTGCAGAGACTACCTCTACGCCTACTCCAACCAAAGAAGCAGAGCCGGATGAACCACAGGAAGATATTCCTGCGGGCATGATGAAGAGCTATCTTACTGGAGAATACGTAGATGAAGAAGTCGGTTCCAAGAGACCTTATTCTTTTATGATCGACAATTCAAAAGCAGCCAATCCTCAGTCATCATTGGCTTCAGCTTCACTTTATTATGAAGCACCGGTGGAAGGCGGTACAACACGAATCAATGCAGTATTTGAAAGCGTTGAGGGTCTGACACGTATTGGACCTCTTCGCAGCTGCCGAGATTATTTCCTTTCCCTGACAGCCGGTTTGGATCCGCTTTTTGTTCATTATGGACAGGCTGCCTATGCGCTGCCTTATCTTGAATCGGATAACGTGGATAATATCAGCGGTCTTTTAAGTGCCACAAACAGCTGCTTTTACCGTGACAGTACCTTCCATTCCGGCGAGCATAGTGCTTACATCGGTGAAGACGGACTTGAGCAGGCTGTCTCTATTCGTGATTATTCCACAGAACACGATGCTAATTATGAGGGTATGTATAATTTCGCCTGGGTAAATGAGGATGTAACGGATGATTCCTGGACAGAAGCTTCTTATGTTGAACCGGGCTATGTGATCAATACACCTAGTTTTACTTATAATGCGGAAGATGGATTGTATTACCGTGATCAATTTGGCTCTGCCCATGTAGATGCGGAAACGGGTGAACAGCTGACTGTCACGAATATCATTCTTGAATATGAAAACTATGATATTTATCAGAGAAATACAATCGATCATCCGGTTTATCTGCATTTCGATACTACTTCCGGTGGCGAAGGTCTCTATATTACCGGAGGCAAGGCTGTTTCTATTACATGGGAGAGGGAAAACTTCTGGGATCCGGTTAAATATTATCTGGAAGATGGAACGGAACTTAAATTAAATACCGGCAAAACCTGGACTTGTCTTATTCAAAATGAAAACCTTTCAAAATGCAAGATTGGAGCCGATGCATCTACAGCTGCCTGTGTTGTATCAGATGAAAAAGTTCAGGAAGCTGCAGAAGAAAATGCAGACTTTATGGTATCTTACGAAAAAACAGAAGAGAAATATCTGGCTGCCTTGTCTGCTGAAAGAGAAAAATACATTAAAAAACACGGCGGCACTAAAGTAGAAGAAGGAACTGTTACAAACTCATGAATCTCCGGGAATTGATTAAAGATAAAAAAAGAATTGTCATCAAGGTTGGATCTTCTTCTCTGACACATAAAGAGTCGGGAAGACCGGATCTGATCCGGATCGAACATCTGGTCAGAGAACTTTCTGATTTAAGAAACCAGGGAAAAGATGTGGTTCTGGTTTCTTCCGGTGCCATTGCTGTAGGTAAAGCGGCCCTTGGGTATGGTGAACTTAAGACTGATGCTGAAAAGCAGGCTTTTGCCGCCATCGGCCAGAGTCGTCTTATTATGCTGTATCAGAAGCTTTTTGCCGAATATGGACAGACTGCAGCACAGATTCTTCTGACCAAAAATAACATGACGGATAATGAAAACCGTCATCATGCCCGGAATACATTCCGTGAGCTTTTTGCCTTAAATGCCATTCCTGTTGTTAATGAAAATGATACCGTTACCACTTATGAAATTCAGTTTGGTGATAACGATACTCTCTCAGCTATCGTGGCAGCATTAGTGGAAGCCGATCTTTTGATTCTTCTTTCGGATATTGACGGTCTTTATACCGATGATCCACGGAGTAATCCGAATGCTGAATTCATTTCGGAAGTAGAGACGCTTGATGAAAACGTCATTAAAATGGCAAAGGGTTCTACCGGCAGTTCCGTTGGGAAGGGTGGCATGGCCACAAAGCTCTCTGCTGCCGAAATTGCAACTGCGGCCGGCTGTGACATGATCATTGCCAAGGCTGATGACTTTAAAGTAATTCATCATATCATGGCAGGAGAGAAAATCGGTACCCTTTTCAAAGCGGATGCCAAGGAAGAATTCTATCTGCTTGATTATTTAAACAGGATGTCATGACAAAAAAAGAATTAAGAAAATACATCCGGAATCTGCGAAAAAGTTTAAGTCCGGATGAAAGACATTTAAAAAGTACAGAAATAGCTGAAAGGCTGTTTTCACTTGATGTCTACCAGGAAGCCAAAGCCATTATGGCTTATGCCTCTTATGGTAGCGAAGTAGAAACTTCTCTTATTATTTCCAAGGCCATGTCAGATGGCAAGATGGTATCGCTCCCCAAAGTGGAGGGCGATTTCATGCTGTTTATAGAGAATAATGAAAATATTAAGTTAGTACCTGGCTATGCAAATATACCTGAGCCGGAGGATGGAGATATTTTTGATCCGGAAAAGTTTGAAGGCAGTATCCTAATGCTGATGCCGGGAGTCGGGTTTGATCCTGACCGTAACCGTATCGGACAGGGAGGCGGATTTTATGACCGTTTTCTTGCCACCCATAAAAATATTAAAACCGTTGCTGTTTCATTTGACTGTCAAATCGTGGAACATATCATAACGGAAGCAACGGATATGAAACCTGATTTCATCGTGACGGAAAGTCGCGTTATCTCGTAGATCATTGTAAGGAATATACATGGAACAGACATTAACAACGAAGCAGCTTCAGAGCGCTTATTTAGAAAAAGATTCAGCCCTTATCCGTGAACTTTCAGAAAAAAAAGGTTCTCCATTAAATTTTCATGTGGCAACTTTTGGCTGCCAGATGAATGCTCATGATTCCGAGAAACTTAAAGGTATTTTGGGAAGCTGCGGCTATCAGGAAAGCAGTGAAGATGAAGCCGACCTTATTATTTACAATACCTGCACAGTTCGTGAACATGCTGATCAGAGGGTTTACGGCCGTCTTGGCTATCTTTCAGGCCTCAAAAAACATCGGCCAAATCTAAAAATCGCCCTTTGCGGATGTATGATGCAGGAAGAGCATGTAGTAGCCAAAATCAAAAAATCTTATCCGCATGTCGATCTTATTTTTGGAACCCATAACCTGTATACATTCCCAGAACTTCTCTACCGCATGTATACAGAAGACAGGCGTATTGTCGAAATTCTTGATAATACGACAGAAACAGCAGAAGATTTACCTTCTGCACGGAATTATACCTTTAAATCTGGTGTTAATATTATGTACGGCTGCAATAATTTCTGTACTTACTGCATTGTTCCCTATGTTCGGGGAAGAGAAAGAAGCCGGACAAAAGAAGAAATCCTGACAGAGGTTAAAAATCTGGTTTCAAAAGGCGTTATCGAAGTCATGCTGCTGGGACAGAATGTCAATTCCTATGGTAAAACATTGGAGCCAAAAGTAACCTTTGCTGAACTTTTAAAAGAGGTGGCCGAAATTGAAGGACTTAAGAGAGTACGTTTTATGACATCTCATCCCAAGGATCTTTCTGATGAACTGATCGAAGTAATGGCACAGAATCCCAAGATTTGCCGTCACCTTCATCTGCCCATGCAGTCCGGCAGTACAGCTCTCTTAAAGAAAATGAACCGGCATTATACCAGGGAGTCTTATCTTGAACTTGTAAAAAAGATACGACAGGCTATGCCGGATATTTCTTTGACTACGGACATCATTGTGGGCTTCCCTGGTGAAACAGAAGAAGATTTTAAAGATACATTGTCCGTTGTGGAAGAAGCCGGTTTTGATTCTGCCTTTACATTTGAATATTCAAAGCGAACGGGTACGCCGGCAGCTACCATGCCGGATCAGATTCCCTCTGATGTTGTTAAAGAAAGATTCCAAAGACTTTTAACTACTGTCAAAAAGACGGGAGAGGCTCATTCAAGACGGTTTGAAGGACAGGTAAAAGAAGTTCTTGTTGAAGAAAAAAATCGTGAAGAAGGTCTTATGACCGGACGTATTGAGCAAAATCTTGTAGTTCATTTCCCTGGTACAGAGGATATGATCGGACAGATCGTCAATGTTTCACTTGATAGCTGCAAAGGCTTTTATTACATTGGCCATAAAGTAGATTGAGGTTAAAAAAATGGCACTTTCTCCCATGATGCGGGAATATTTAAAAATGAAAGAAAATTACAGCGACTGCATTCTTATGTACCGTGTGGGCGATTTTTATGAAATGTTCTTCGAAGATGCCAAAACTGTTTCGAAGGCCATAGAGCTTACCCTGACTGGAAAAGAATGCGGACTTGAAGAAAGGGCTCCCATGTGCGGAGTTCCTTTTCATGCTGTGGATACTTATATTAATAAGCTGATTGAACAGGGCTTTAAAGTCGCTGTCTGTGATCAGGTAGAAGATCCGAAGGAAGCCAAAGGACTGGTAAAGAGAGAAGTGACCCGTATCGTTACACCGGGTACCAATCTGGATATGCAGTCATTGGAAGACGGACGCAATAATTACATCATGGGTATTGTTTCCATGGATGATAAAATTGGCGCTGCTACAGCCGATATCAGTACAGGTGAATTCTACGTTACTGAGCTACCCAATACAGCGAAGCTTTTGGATGAGATTCAAAAGTTTAGTCCTTCAGAGATCATCTGTAATAATGCCTTCATGGTTTCCGGTGTCGATATTGCCGATTTGCGGGATAGGCTGGGCATCATGGTTACTGCTTTAGGAGATGAAAAATTTAGTGATGAGGCTGCCCAAAAGACATTACTGGATCATTTCAAGGTATATGATCTTTCAGCTCTTGGTCTTAATGATCTCACCTGCGGTATCAATGCTGCCGGTTCCCTTTTAGGCTATCTTTTAGATACCCAGATGAATGATCTGGGACATATGAATACCATTCATGCTTACCGCACGGATCATTATATGATCCTCGATTCTTCCACAATGCGGAATCTGGAACTGACGGAGACACTTCGTGAAAAGCAGAAAAAAGGTTCTCTTTTATGGGTCCTTGACCATACAAAAACAGCTATGGGCGCCCGTTATCTTCGTTCCTGCATTGAACAGCCTCTTATCGATGAAAATAAGATAAATGAACGTCTGGACGCTGTTGAAGCCCTTAATAAGGATGAAATAAGCTGCGAAGAACTGCAGGAATATTTAAATCCCGTCTATGATCTCGAACGCCTTTCGACCCGTGTCAGTTACGGAACAGCCAATCCCCGGGATCTTATAGCTTTAAAAACTTCCCTGGAGATGTTGCCGGCCATAAAAAATTTGATGGCTCATTTTGAAAGTAAACGTCTTAAGGAACTGCATGAAGAACTGGATGACCTTCAGGATCTTTATTCTTTAATTGATAAAGCCATTAATCCGGATCCGCCTCTTGCCATGAAAGAAGGAGGTATTATCCGTGAAGGTTACAATGAACAGGTTGATGATTATCGCCGGGCCGGAACGGAAGGCCGGCAATGGCTGGCAGATCTGGAAGACCGTGAGAGAAAAGAAACAGATATTCATACACTGAAGATTAAATACAGCCGCGTTTTCGGTTATGTCATTGAAGTGACCAATTCCTTTAAGGATAAGGTTCCGGAACGTTATACCAGAAAGCAGACTCTTGTGGGCGGTGAAAGATATATCACACCGGAGCTTAAAGAACTGGAAGACAAGATCTTAGGTGCTCAGGATAAATTAAATTCCCTGGAGTATGAGCTTTATGCGGAAGTCCGTCAGCATATTAATTCCCAGATTACCCGGATTCAGTCAACAGCCCGGGCTCTGTCTGAGATCGATATGCTTGCTTCTTTTTCGTATATTGCCCGTCGGAATCATTATGTCCGACCAATTATCAACACAAAGGGCGTCATTAATATTAAGGATGGTCGTCATCCTGTTGTTGAAAATATGATCCGGCTGGATGCTTTTATTCCTAATGACACCCAGCTTGATAATGATAAAAAGAGACTGGCTATTATTACCGGTCCTAACATGGCAGGTAAATCTACTTATATGCGGCAGACTGCTCTTATTGTGCTTATGGCTCAAATCGGGTCTTTTGTGCCGGCAAAAGCTGCAGATATCAGTATTGTAGATCGTATATTTACCCGGGTAGGAGCCTCGGACGATCTTGGCAGCGGCCAGAGTACCTTTATGGTAGAGATGAGTGAAGTGGCTCATATTTTAAGGAATGCCACATCAAAATCCCTTATTATCCTGGATGAGATTGGTCGTGGAACCTCGACATTTGACGGTCTTTCCATTGCATGGGCAGTGGTGGAATACATTGCCGATAAAAAGCTTATCGGTGCCAAAACACTGTTTGCAACTCATTACCATGAACTGACAGAACTGGAAGGCAAGATCAGCGGAGTCAGCAACTATTGCATAGCCGTTAAGGAAAAGGCTGATGGCATTATTTTCTTAAGAAAAATCATCAAAGGCAGTGCGGATAAGAGCTATGGTATCGAGGTGGCCCGCTTGGCAGGCATACCGGAAGCGGTGCTTACAAGGGCACATGAACTGGTGGGACAGCTATCTGACGCGGATATTACCGAGGCCATCGAGTCTCTGACCCAGAGCACACCGAAGAAACAGAAACCAGTCCATTATGATGACGTGGATCTGCAGCAGATGTCTTTCCTTTCCGCAGTGCCGGATGAAAGTGTCCTTAAAGAACTTAAGGAACTGGACATTTCCAATCTGACACCACTGGATGCATTAAATACTTTGTATAAGCTTCAAAATAAGCTGAATAACCGTTGGGGTGATTAATATATGGGAGTTATAGCCCTTCTTGATAAAAAAACCATTGATCAGATTGCTGCCGGTGAAGTGGTAGAAAGACCCTCGTCGGTGGTTAAAGAACTGGTGGAAAATGCCATCGATGCCGGTGCCTTTGCCATTTCCATTGAAATAAAAGATGGCGGCATTTCCATGATTCGGATTACGGATGATGGATGCGGAATGGATCCGGAGGATCTGCCCCTTGCATTTACGGCTCATGCCACCAGTAAACTTCATGCTATTTCCGATTTGGATTCTATTGCATCCCTTGGTTTCAGGGGTGAGGCTTTGGCCAGTATTGCTTCTGTGTCCAGAGTGGAACTTATCACTAAAAGAGCCGATGATCTGACAGCTACCCGTTATACCATTGAAGGCGGTGTGAAAAAGGAATGCGAAGAAATTGGAGCACCGGATGGCACTACCATTATTGTGCGGGATATTTTTTATAATGTGCCGGCAAGAGCAAAATTTTTAAAAACTGCCATTACGGAAGCGGCTCAGGTAGGCTCCTATGTGGAGCAGCTGGTGCTTTCCCATCCCGGCATATCTTTTAAATATACAGTTAATGGTTCCACCAAGATTGCAACTTCCGGAAATGGTTCTTTAAAAGATGTGATTTATCGTCTTTATGGAAAAGATATTTTAAATGAACTGGTTCCCATTGAAGCTGAAAATGAAGAAAATGGTCTTTCTATCAGTGGTTTTATTGCCAAGCCTTCTTTCTGTCGGGGCAACAGACAGCTGGAAAATTATTATGTCAATGGACGTTATGTGAAAAATAAGATTCTGACCAAGGCTATTGAGGATGGTTTTGGAAATAAACTGATGCAGCATCAGTATCCTTTTACCTGTCTCTTTATGGATATTAATGGCAGTCTGGTAGATGTCAACGTACATCCCACCAAAATGGAAGTACGTTTTTCTGAAGAGCCGGCCATCTATAAATTTGTTAAGCAGACTATTGAAAGCGCCTTAAATGGTCTGGATATGATTATTTCTTCTTCCCTTGAAGAGAAAGATAAGAAGATAGAAGAGCACCTTAAGGCACCGGAACCATTTGAAAAGAAGGAACGCATGAGCAATGCCGTGCAGGATACAACCATAGAGAACAAAAAGCCTACTGCGACACCTTCTTTTGAGACAAAAGTTCCGGAAAAGGAAGAAAAGTCCGGAATCTGGCAGCATATTCCAACAGCTGCAGAAAAAAACGGCTGGACCCATTCATTTAATGAAGACGCAAAAAATAAAAATGATCCGGTTCTTCTAAGAGAAACTGAGATTTTACTTGAAAACAAGCCGATAGAAAATAATCTTCCGTTAAAAGATATGGAACCTGTTACGTCTGCTGAGTCTTCATCGGTTTCTGATAAGGATAATGCAAGCAATCAGGCCAAACCGGAAGAAAAACAGATTGCAAAAGAAATCATAAAAGAAGAGCCTGCTTCATACAAAAAAGAAGAAAAAGTTGTCTACGAGCAGCAGACTTTTGGATTTCTTACAAAAGAAGCCCGTATCAGCCATCGTCTCATTGGACAGGTTTTTGATACTTACTGGCTTGTGGAATATGATGGAAATCTTTATATCATTGATCAGCATGCTGCCCATGAAAAGGTTTTATTTGAAAAACTTATTAAGGGTTACCGGGAAAGAAAACTGGCATCCCAGATGATCTCACCGCCCCAGATTGTTTCTTTGACCATTGCAGAAGAGGCTATTCTAAATATGCATATGGCAGCATTTGAAAAGCTGGGCTTTGTCATTGAACCGTTCGGTGGTCGGGACTATGCCATTCGTGAGGTGCCCTATACGTTGGAGGCTCTGGGATCAAAAAGCCTCTTTGAAGAGGTATTAAGCGATCTTGAACATGCATCTTCCACGGGAAATCTTGAAGAAATTGATATTTATACCCATCGTGTGGCAACGGAAGCCTGTAAGGCAGCGGTTAAGGGTCATGATCATCTTTCCTTTAAAGAAGCAGATCAGCTTATCGATGAGCTTTTAAAGTTGGATGATCCTTATCATTGTCCCCATGGAAGACCTACCATTATTTCATTTACACAATCTGATCTGGAAAAGAGGTTTAAACGAATAGTATGAGCGAAAAAAAAATACCTCTTATCGTGGTAGCTGGTCCCACAGCTTCCGGAAAAAGTGAAACAGCTGTTGAGTTGGCAAAAAGGATTAACGGCGAAATCATTTCAGCCGATTCCATGCAGGTATACAAATAC
>CAVDGK010000042.1:0-11004 GCA_963607995.1 Oscillospiraceae bacterium
ACCTCAGGCCCCGGAGCTACAAATCTTGTAACCGGAATTGCTACAGCTTATATGGATTCGGTTCCGCTTGTAGCTATTACGGCAAATGTAGGAAAATCCCTTCTTGGCAAAGATTCTTTCCAGGAAGTTGATATTGCCGGTATTGCTATGCCAATTACAAAATACAGTCTTATCGTTAAGGATGTTACAAAGCTGGCAGATTGCTTAAGACGGGCCTTTGATATTGCAAGAAGCGGTCGTCCCGGTCCTGTACTTGTAGATATTACCAAGGATGTAACCGGTGCTAAATGTGATTACATACCTAAGAAAATAGAGACAGCTGTCAGCGTAAAAGCAGCTGCAGATGAAGATATCAAAAAAGCAGCTGACATGATCAAGGCTTCTAAGAAACCTGTGATCTTTACCGGTGGCGGAACGATCATTTCCGGAGCTTCTGAGGAAGTAAGAAGATTAGCTCATCTTATTGATGCACCGGTGTGCGACAGTCTTATGGGTAAGGGCGGTTTCCCGGGAACAGATCCTCTTTATACTGGTATGCTGGGCATGCATGGAACAAAGGCATCAAACCTTGCAGTTACAGATTGCGATCTACTTATTGGTTTGGGCGTTCGTTTCTCAGATCGTGTTACCAGCAATACAGCAACCTTTGCTGTTAATGCTAAAAAGCTTCAGTTTGATGTAGATGCTGCTGAGATCAATAAAAATGTTATTGTGGATCAGGCAGTCATCGGTGATCTGAAGACATCGCTCCAGAAACTTTTGCCCATGCTGGAGGAGATGAAGCATACAACCTGGATCAATGAGGTTGAAAAGATTAAGGAAGATCATCCTCTCAAATATGAGATGACTTCAAGATTGACGGCCCCGGGTGTTATTGATGCTCTTTATAGAAAAACAAAGGGCGAAGCTATTATCACTACAGATGTTGGTCAGCATCAGATGTGGGCAGCTCAGTATTATCGTTATACGGAACCCCGCACATTCCTTTCATCAGGTGGTCTTGGAACCATGGGATATGGTCTGGGTGCTGCCATTGGTGCCAAAACAGGTCGTCCGGATAAAGTTGTTATCAACATTGGCGGTGATGGCTGTTTCCGTATGAACATGAATGAAATGATCACAGCTGCTCGCTGCAATATCAAGATCATTGAGGTTGTCATCAACAATTCCGTTCTTGGAATGGTTCGCCAGTGGCAAAATTTGTTCTATGGAAAGAGATTCAGTGCCACTACATTTACGGATGATCTTGATTATGCAAAAATCGCAGAAGCCATGGGATGCAAGGGTATTCGGGTTGATAGTGTAGAAAAGCTGGATGCTGCCATTGATGAAGCTTTAAAGGCAGATGGACCGGTTCTGCTTGACTGCTGTATTGATTCTGATGATATGGTATTCCCTATGTCAGGTCCTGGACAGCCCATCGCTGAAGCGTTTGATCAGGATGATATTTAACAGATTGAAAAAGGTCGTTTAACACGGCCTTTTTGACGTTGTTTATAAACGTACACGCCGACTTATGACTGTACGATCAAGGATAAAAGGAGATATAAAATGTACAAATATCAGTGCCTTAACCCCATCGCAGAGGTTGGATTATCAAAGTTTACAAAAGATTATCAGAAGGTGGAAGATGGTGAGGTAGACGCTTATCTTGTCCGTTCAGCCAATATGAAAGAGATGGAAATGCCATCATCTGTTAAGGCTATTGCCCGTGCCGGTGCCGGCGTCAACAATATTCCCGTAGATGCCTGTGCAGAAAAAGGTATCGTTGTTTTTAATACACCCGGCGCTAATGCAAATGGTGTTAAGGAGCTTGTTATTGCCGGTATGCTTTTGGCGGCTCGTGATATCGTTGGCGGCATTAACTGGCTGAAAGATCAGGAACCGGTTCCGGAGATTCAGAAGCTGGCTGAAAAGCAGAAGAGCCATTTTGCAGGAACAGAAATTCAGGGTAAGAGACTTGGTGTCATTGGTCTTGGTGCTATTGGTGTTCAGGTCGCCAATGCAGCTCTTTCTCTTGGCATGGAAGTTTATGGTTACGATCCCTATTTGTCTGTTAATGCAGCCTGGGGACTTTCCAGAAGCGTTGTTCATGTAAATGATGTAAATGATATTTACAGAGACTGCGATTTTATTACCATCCATGTGCCGCTCCTTGATTCAACCAGAGGTATGATCGGTGAAGAGGCCATTGGCCAGATGAAGAGAGGTGTTATTATCCTGAACCTGGCCCGCGATCCCCTGGCAGATGAGAAAGCTGTTTTGGCAGGTTTAAAGAGTGGCGTTATCCGCAAATATGTAACGGATTTTGCTACACCGGCTCTTCTGCAGGCTGAAAATACCATTGTAATTCCCCATTTGGGTGCATCCACAGAGGAGTCAGAAGACAACTGTGCTGTTATGGCTGTTAATGAACTGAAGGAATATCTTGAAAATGGTTCCATTCGCAATTCCGTTAATTATCCCACCTGTGAGGTTGGAGCATGCCAGTCTGCCGGACGTATCGCTATTAACCACAAGAACGTTCCCAATATGATCGCTCAGTTTACAAAAGTTCTGGCTGATGAGGGTATGAATATCACGGACTTTGCAAATAAAAGCCGCGGCGACTATGCTTACAGCGTTATTGATACATCCGTCAGTGCTGGCGATCATGTGAAAAAAGCACTTGAAGCTATTGATGGCGTTTTGAGGGTTCGCATTGTAAAATAAGCATTGTGTAAATGAAACGGTAAGGGCAGAGGTATTGCTTAAAAATACTTCTGCCGACAGATGAAAGGAGCTTAAATGAAATACGAAAGAAAACTCAATGCCCGTGGATCGGCTATCGTGGGCGCTATTATTTGGGTTGTTCTTGGTGTTTTGCTTTTCTTATTCCCAGATCAGGTGAAAAATGTCATTATGCTGATCGTTGGTGGCGGTGCCGTATTGATTGGCGTTGTCCGTTTTGTCATTGGTTATAAAAAGGTTGCGGATGACAGCACTAAATTTCTGGATTATGGCCTGGGTGTTATTTTTCTTGTAATCGGTATCCTGATCATTATCTTCAGAGGCAGCCTTTTAGCCATTCTGCCGGTTATCTTTGGTATTTGCCTTCTGGTCAGTGCCATTACCAAGATTATCGATTCTTTAGAGATGCGCAAGGTTAGTGCCAGCAACTGGTGGTTTAGTCTGATTTTTGCTATTGTTTCTGCTGTATTTGGCCTCATTCTGATCGCCAGACCGTCCTTTGTGATTGATTTGTCCTTCAGACTTATCGGTGCCTTCCTGGCAGTTGATGGTATCATGAATATCATTTCATCTTCAGCTGTGGGATATCAGTATCGCAATGTACGCAAGACAGTCTCCAAGACAGTTTATGATGCAGCTACCGGTAAGGTTTCTGATGAAAGAGATGATCAGTAAGCAATGAGATAGCGGAAGTATAAAGTACGAAGAATGGAATGTCATACGTATAAGGCATTCTGATAAAAAGTGAGTGATTGGAAGGAGAAGCATTATGGCAGATAATTGTACACATGATTGTGATTCATGCGGAGCTGATTGCCCGTCAAAGTCAAATCCTCAAAGCTTTCAGCTGGAGGCTAATCAGTATTCAAATGTCAAAAAAGTTATTGGTGTTGTCAGTGGTAAAGGTGGTGTTGGAAAATCCGCTGTAACATCACTCCTGGCTGTAGCAGCCAGCCGCAAAGGCTATCAGGTTGGCATTCTGGATGCTGATATTACCGGCCCGTCAATTCCCCATATGTTTGGTGTAACGGAACATGCTGCAGGAGATGAGGAGGCTATTTATCCTGTTTATACAAGAAGCGGCATCCGTCTCATGTCGGTTAATCTGATGCTGGAAAATCCGGAAGACCCGGTTATCTGGAGAGGTGCCATGATCGCCGGCGTCGTTAAACAGTTCTGGACGGATGTGGCCTGGGGAGATCTGGATTATCTTTTTGTTGATATGCCCCCAGGTACAGGAGATGTTCCCCTGACAGTGTTCCAGTCCCTTCCAGTGGATGGCATTGTCGTGGTAACTTCACCCCAGGATCTTGTCTTTATGGTGGTTGAAAAGGCACTGCGTATGGCAGAAAAAATGAACATTCCGGTGCTGGGTATTGTAGAAAACATGAGCTATGTGGAATGCCCGGATTGCGGACGTAAAATTCATGTCTTTGGCGAGAATAAAGTACAGTCCATTGCGGCTCCTCATGGTGTTGAAAATTGTGCCGAACTTCCTATGGACCCGGCCTTTGCGGCAGCCTGTGAAGGCAAGATTGAAGATGTGGATGATAAGTTCACGGATGAAGTCGGAAAAATCATTGAGATGTGATGCATTTGGACAGTTAGTAATGTATAATAAATTTATGGAAAAGCCTTACTGATGGTTAAAAAGCCATACGTGAAAAAGATAAGTGAGAGCTAAAGATCCTGTATTTAACATATCAACTAAAATTGTCAGAAGAGAAAAGAGGGGAAACGACGTGCCACTTATGATGCCGGTAGGGACTGTATCAGTCCTGGATATGCATTGCCATACAAAAGAAGGATCGATGGATGGTCTGGCATCGATTTTTGATATAGTCCGTAAGATGAAAAATCTGGGCTATACCGGACTCGTCGTTTCCGATCATAATTCTTATAAAGGATATGAAACATGGATAAATGGTAAAGACCAGTATCCGGATATTGCAGACTTCAATGTTATAAAGGCAATTGAATATGATTCCCGGGATGGAGGCCATGTTTTAATTATTCTTCCGGAGGGGGTGGAACTTAAGCCTCTGCTCGTTAGAGGTATGAAGATTACCCGAGTTCTGGAAGAAGTTCATAGAGCAGGCGGAATCTGTGGTATGGTTCATCCTTTCGGTCCCGGAGCATATGCAGCCATGCATACCAAAAAAGTCATGTCTCATGAAGACATTCAAATGCAGTACGATTTTGTTGAGACTTATAATGCTCATATCACACCAATGGCTAATGATATGGCTGAGATTCTTAACGAAAAGCTGAACAAACCATTTACAGCAGGAACCGATGCTCATAAGCTTAAATATGTAGCAACGGCGGCTACTGCGTTTTCGTGTCCCATTACCAATACCAATGAACTTATTGAAGCAATTCTTAATAGGAAGATGCTGTATGCCGGAAAGGTGGGTTCCATTGAACATCCTCAGCTTAAAGGCGTCGTTCGTTTTGCTACAAACACAGGCTATTTCGTATGGAATAAATCAGCAGCCTTGCTTTATAGTAAACGCCGTATAAGAGCATGGAAAAAGGTAAAAAAACAAAACCAGCAGAATGTAGTGGAAGAGGATAATACCGGTTATAATTTGGACCGGGACATTGAAGAATAAACATCAAAAGACTCGTACTCGGTATGAAATAGAGAATTTTTTAATTGCTATTTTTCTAAGCTTGTGTATAATGGTATATGTTGCCGATATGGCTCAGTTGGTAGAGCAACGCATTCGTAATGCGTAGGTCATCGGTTCGAGTCCGATTATCGGCTTAGATGGGAAGTCTTAGAAATAAGGCTTCCTTTTTCTTTAAAAAGGAAAGCACTATGAATATAGAAAGTATACTTGAAAATCTGACGACTGAATTTCCAATTTGCGAATATGCATTTGGAAAGCCGTCAGATATTATTTTTTCAGACAAAATATTTGAAATCTGCAAGAGAGACTGTGATCGGTATGGCCACAGCTGGGCCTGTCCTCCCAATGCTGGAAATATTGAAGAAAATATAGATCGGGTTGGAAAGTATGATCGCTTTATGGTTTTTTCAACGCTGGCTGAAGCAGATGCATGGAATGCAGCTTCCTGTCTGGCAGTCAAAAAAAATCATGAAGAGGTAACACGGGCTTTTCGAAAGAGATTGTTTGAGGAAGCAGGGATTCCACTTGAATCCAGAGCAGAAAATCCGGAACCGGAAATCTATATGCTGTCAGCCGGCTGTACCATCTGCGAGAATTGCACCTATCCTAATGCGCCCTGCCGTTTTCCGAAAGAGCAGCTTATGACCATGGAAAGCCACGGCATTCTTATTATGGCACTCCTTGAAAAAATCGGCATGACCTATCAGTTTGACAGCAATACAGTGGCTTATTTTACCATGATCCTTTTCCATGAAAAGGATGTATGAAGCACCTGCTTTTATGTTAAAATAAAGAAGATATCAAAAAATATAAGAATGTTGAAAAAGAGCATTTCAATTGGAAAAGTGGCGGACTTTCTGTTTACCACTGATTTAGAAAGAATATGCAATAAGAAAGGAATAAAAAATGAAACTTATCATACTCGGAACCGGTAATGCACAGGCTATCAAATGCTACAATACCTGCTTTGTTTTGGATGACAACGGTAAATATTTCCTGGTGGATGCCGGTGGCGGCAATACCATTCTTTCAAGACTTGAAGAAGCTCATGTTGACCTTCATAAGATTCATAACATGTTTGTTACTCATAAACACATCGATCATCTTCTTGGTGTAATCTGGATTCTTCGAATTGTCGGACAGGAAATGGCAAAAGGAAAATACGAAGGTGACTTTACTGTTTATGCTCACAGCGAAGTTATTGGTCTTCTGGAAGAACTTTCATCCAAGCTCATTGCCAAGAAACAGGCTCAGTTCATTGGCAACCGTATTCAGCTTGTAACGGTAGAAGATGGAGATTCTTATACAGTAAATGACAGAAAGACAACTTTCTTTGATATTCATTCGACAAAGGCCCGTCAGTTTGGTTTCTGTATGGAAATGGATAATGGCGAGAAATTGACATGCTGCGGCGATGAGCCCTTCGAAGAACATGCTCGGAAATATGCTGAAAACAGCCTTTGGCTTCTTCATGAAGCTTTCTGCCTCTATCGTGATAGGGATATTTTCAAACCCTATGAAAAGGCTCACTCTACTGTGAAGGAAGCAGCTGAAACAGCAGAAGAGCTTGGTAATAAAAATCTGGTGCTTTACCATACAGAAGATAAGCATTTAGATGAGCGCAAGACTCTTTATACAGAAGAAGCCCGGGAATATTATCATGGAAATATTTTCGTTCCGGATGATCTTGATGTGATTGAACTGGACTGAATTCAAAACAAGTTTCCGTATATATAAAATATGGTGGCAGTTAAATGCCTTTAGTCTTTATAGACCATAAAAGGAGGCCGGCCTATGAGTCAGGTGAAAGCTGTAATCAATGGCATCGTGGTGACGGAAAATGGACAGAGAAAGGAAAATCTGATCCTGGAAAACGGCAAGATTAAAGCCATTCTGGATAAAAGTACAAAAGTCGATAAGCTTTATCCAGGGTGCGAAATTATTGATGCGAAAGGACAGTATGTGGTTCCCGGTGGGGTGGATGCTCATGTGCATTTCATTCCTGTGGGAAAAAATCCCCAGACCGATGATTTTAAAACCGGTTCAAAGGCTGCGCTTGCCGGTGGTACAACTACCGTTATCGATTTTGTTCAGCCGGATCCAGGAGAAAATCCGATAGATGCCATTCATCGCTGCAAAAAGATGGCTGCCGATTCCATGGTTGACTATGCTTTCCATCTTTCTATTACGGAAAATTACAGGGAAGAACTTCCTTACTTAAAGGAAGTTGCAAAAGAGGGGATTTCATCCTTTAAATGCTATACCTGTTATGATGGTATCACCCTGGCATTGGGAGATCTGCGTTATGTCATGGAGCATATTAATAAATATGGCTCATTGATTGTCCACTGCGAGGAGAAGAGTATAGTCGATAAGATGCGGGAGCTTTATCCGGCAAAGGAAGGTGATTACATGCCTTTATCCTTAACCCGCCCTGGCATTGCAGAACAGATTGCCGCTCAGGATGTTATGATCCTTGCTAAGGAGACGGGAACAGATTTCTGCGTGGCTCATACAAGTTACGCCGGAACTATTGATATAAAAATGCATGAGAAAACGCAGGGAAATAAGCATTTTGTTCTTGAAAGCTGTCCTCATTATGCTATTTTTACGAAGGATAAATTGGAAGGTGAAAACGGAGCTCTTTTTACCATGAATCCGCCTCTTCGTGAAAAAGCAGATAAGGAAGCTGTTATGGATGCTATCGTAAATGAAGAGGTGGATATTCTGTCGACAGATCATTGTACATTTTCAGCCTCACTAAAAAAAGATCATACCACTTATATGAATGTTCCGGGGGGGATTGATGGTGTTCAGGTTCGACTTCCATTCCTTCTTTCAGAAGGCGTTATTAAGCGGAATATGCCAATAGAGGCTTTTGTCAGGCTGACTGCCGCGAATCCGGCAAAGTTCTACCATCTTTATCCACAAAAAGGAACTATTGCGGTTGGTTCGGATGCAGATTTTGTTTTTCTTGATCCGAAGGCACAGGAAAAGAAGTTTACCAAAAAAGATATTGCCGGAGGAACGGATTATAGTATTTATGAAGGCATATCTTTTGCCGGAGCTGTGACAGCAACCATTAAAGGCGGAGAAGTTGTTTATGAAAATGGAAAAGTTAAAGCTGAAATAGGAAGCGGAAAATACCTTCCAACGAAAATGGTTAAATAAACGATAAGAAATAAGTTTCGTGCTTTTCTCAAGCTATTATGGCAGTCGCAAAGGCTTCCTGTAAGTACGGACTTTGACGACTGCTTGTGTAAAAAGCCTGCATGACTTTCATGCAGGCTTTTTAAAATCGTCATATAAATTTTAGCATGTCTTACGAGAAGTTATTCTTTAGAAGAGATCTTTTTCATTATTTTCTTCATCATTAAAGAATTCTTCTTCATCTTCATCATTGCCAAGAGCGGCATGAATCAGATTGTTAATTTTTTCTTTGGTGGAAAGAGAAGAACTGTCTTCGCTGTCACCGGGATTGGGATCATCATCAACAGTATAAGTTTTTTTAACTTCAGATTTCTTTTTGTCAGAAGATGAATTTTTTAAATACTCTTTGGCAAGAGAAGGATCCTCTGAAAGGAGTTTTTTGGCAGCTGCCAGAGCCTGTGCTTTGATCTGAGCCTGAATGGCCGGATCTAAAGATGCTGTATTCTGAGAAACAGATGAAGCTGTTTTTTTAGTTTCGGCTTCTTTTGCTTTTGCAGCCCTCTCTTTGGCAAGTGCGGCTTTAGCTGCCTCAAGTTCTTCCGTGGTGGGGAGCTGCTGAGTAGCTGACTTGGCTTTAACGGCCTGGGGTGTATCAGACATATCGTTCTTGATAACCTCATTAATTTCGCTGCTGCTCATTTTTTCCGGGACATAATCATCTTCGATGACTCTCTGCTGACCGCTGTATCCCTGACGGTTTTTCCAGGAACCGCGTCTTGATGCGGCTTTGGCCAAAGCCCTTTCTTCAATTCTTTTATTAATTCTATTCTGACGGGCATTGCGGAATCCATAGATCAGGAGTCGGACAACAAGCATAACGATCAGGGAAAGAATCAGAGCGAAAAGAAGCTCGTTTTTCTTTAAAAGAAAAGCATAAACACCGCAGGCAATGGCACCAATAACAAAAATATACCGGCAGATGGTCGCGACTTTATTTGTAAGGACAAGGGCCAGTACAAAGATTGCCAGGAAGATAATAAAGATAATAAGATGATTTTTAAAGGCGTCCTGTATAAAAGAAGGGAAACCCTTGAACAATTCAACGATCGTGTTCATTTGAACCTCCAAAATTTTAAAAATATACGGTCATTATCCTATCATATATCTATTTGAAATTCCAGCATTATGTGGTAGAATCAGCCGTGTATGAAACCGAGGGAGGCGTTTATGAGCGAAAACCTTAATATCGCTGCAGAAGCTGTCAGCGAAACAAATGAAAATGAAAAATCACGTAATTTTATTGAAAATTTCATCGATGAGGATTTGAAGGAAGGCCGCTATGATACCGTGGCCACACGGTTTCCTCCGGAACCCAACGGATATCTTCACATCGGCCATGCTAAGTCTATTTTATTAAATGACGGTTTGGCAAAGGAGTATAACGGTACATTCAATCTTCGATTTGATGATACGAATCCTACGAAGGAAAAAACGGAATTTGTCGAATCTATTAAAGCCGATGTTGAATGGCTGGGGGCAGATTTTAAGGACAGACTTTTCTTTGCCTCTGATTATTTTGATACCATGTATGAAAAAGCCGTTCTTCTCATCAAAAAGGGACTGGCTTATGTCTGTGATCTGACACCGGATGAGATTCGTGAATATCGCGGAACCCTGACAGAACCGGGTAAAAACAGTCCTTATCGTGACAGAACCATCGAAGAGAATCTTGAACTTTTCGAAAATATGAAAAATGGCAAATATGAGGATGGCAGCCGTGTGTTAAGAGCTAAGATCGACATGGCTTCACCTAATATCAATATGCGGGATCCGATCCTTTATCGTATTGCCCATCTGACTCATCATAATACAGGTGACAAGTGGTGCATTTATCCCATGTATGACTTTGCCCATCCTATTGAGGATGCCATTGAAGGTATTACCCATTCTATCTGTACTTTGGAATTTGAAGATCACAGACCCCTTTATGAATGGGTTGTAAACAATACAGACTGGGTTCACCCACCAAGACAGATTGAGTTTGCAAAGCTTTATCTTACCAACGTGGTAACCGGTAAGCGTTACATCAAGAGACTGGTTGAAAATGGTACTGTTGACGGATGGGATGATCCGCGGCTTGTTACTATTGCTGCTTTAAGAAGACGTGGTTTTACACCGGAATCCATTCGTCTCTTTGTTGAGACTGTTGGCGTTTCTAAGGCAAACAGCTCTGTAGATTATGCCCAGCTTGAATATTGCATTCGGGAAGACCTTAAGATGAAGCGTCCCCGTATGATGGCTGTTCTGGATCCCATTAAACTTGTTATCGATAATTATCCGGAAGGTCAGATCGAATATCTGGATGCAGATAACAACCTGGAAAATCCGGAACTTGGCAAAAGACAGATTCCCTTTGGTCGAGAGCTTTACATCGAACGGGATGATTTTATGGAAGAACCGGTTCCCAAGTATAAGAGACTTTATCCGG
>CAVDGK010000043.1:0-10964 GCA_963607995.1 Oscillospiraceae bacterium
GTCCTTCTTTAAAATCCACATCGATTTCTTTGATCAGGGCTAAATTTTTTACATGAAGATTTCGCAGCATCCTTAGACCTCTTTTACACTTTCCGTAAGCTTAAGTTTAAATGCCGGCGCATCATCCGGATTTCGCAACACACACATAACGGTATCATCTCCCGCAATGCACCCTAAAAGTTCCGGCCAGTCAAGGGAGTCAAGGGCCGCTGCCGCCGCCATGGCCATACCGGATACAGTGCGGATCACCGCAATATTCATGGAAATATCAACAGAAACAAAGGACTCTCGCAGCACCCGGGAATATCGCTGGGACAAAGCCGTTACCCCGCCTGGGGAAACCATGTAACGGGAATGGCCTCCCTTCAACGGAACTTTTTTTAATTCCAGCTGGCGTATATCCCTTGAAACAGTGGCCTGTGTCACCTGAAAACCTTTTTCTTTCAAGCGTTCTGCCAGTTCTTCCTGGGTTTCGATATCTTCATTTCCGATAAGCTCAAGTATCTGCTGATGTCTTGCGTTCTTCATGGATGCCTCAATTGTCAGAAAGCTTGCGTCTCAAGGTTTCAAGGAAGCTTTCCTGTTTTATTTTGATAATCTTTGTCTGGGAAACGGAACGTGTCACAACGATCTCATCCCCTGTTACCACCTGATAGCCAACCGAGCCGTCAAAGTCAACCCGTGCTTTTTCAGGCTGTACCACCCGGCCTTCCCCGATCTTTACTTTAATCCGGTCATTGGCCGCAAAAATAATGCTCCGCGCGTTCAAAGTATGTGGTGCCAAAGGTGTCATTAATAGAAGTCTGGCCGTAGGCGAAACGATGGGCCCCCCTGCCGACAATGAATAACCGGTGGACCCCGTGGGGGTTGATATGATAATGGCATCCGCCTGATAATCTGTCAGATAAAGGTCATTGACATAATTCTTGAAATTAATGACACGGGGATTTCCTTCCCTTGAAATTGCAATATCATTCAAAGCAATATCTGAATAAACCGGCTTGCCGTCATGATAAATAATACCTGTCAGCATCATACGGCTTTCAACAGTGAATTCATCTAAGATCAGGCTGTCAAGGGCTGGAATAAGCCTTTCCCGGTCAATTTCAGCCAAGTATCCAAGTGTACCTAGATTAATGCCAATCAGAGGGATCTGCCTGCCTACAGCTCTCTTGGCTGCCCGAAGCATGGTGCCATCTCCCCCCAGCACCAGAATACATTCAGCCGTTTCATCAAGATCCGAATCATTATCGGCTATGGTACATACAGCTCCTTTTTTTTGAAGATAAGCAACTATTTCTTTTGTGACAACGTCCTTAGGATCTTTTGTGCTATTTCTGATAATACAAAAATTCCGCATAATTATTTATCCAGTTCTGCATGTGCCTCTTCAACAACACGCTGAATATCAGATGACTCGATACTTTCATTACTATCTGCCATTTTTTTCAGATAGACAAGGTATTCAATATTTCCCTCCGGTCCTTTCACCGGTGAAAAAGTAAGGCCTGCTGCAAAAAGGTCAGCTTTCTTTGCCTCAGTCAGAACATTTTCTATAACTTCTCTATGGACGGCTTTATCCCGCACCACACCATGTTTTCCAACCTTTTCTTTACCAGCTTCAAACTGGGGTTTAATAAGGGCAATGATTTCGCCCTCCTCTCCAAGGAGATCCCGTACAACACTTAAAACCAGCTTCAAGGAAATAAATGATACATCAATGCTGGCAAGCAATGCCCGATCCGGAATATCTTCCGGTGTTACATAACGGATATTTGTCTTTTCCATACAAACGACCCGTTCATCACACCGTAGTTTCCATGCCAGCTGGCCATATCCTACATCAATGGCATATACCTTTACAGCTCCATTCTGAAGCATACAATCTGTAAAGCCACCGGTGGAAGCACCAATATCCAGACAGACTTTTCCATTAGGTGAAACCGGAAATGTCTGCATAGCCTTTTCCAGTTTCAGACCACCACGACTGACATAGGCCAAAGTCTTTCCTCTCACTTCAATAAGAGCTGTTTCTTCAAAAGTACTGCCAGCCTTATCTTCTTTTATATCATTAACATATACGATTCCGGCCATAATAAGAGCCTTGGCCTTTTCCCTTGAGTCAGCCAGCCCCTTTTCAACAACCAAAACATCCAATCTTTTCTTCACGTAAAGTCTCCAATCTGCCCATTAGCGTCGATCATCTGCATTTTCTTTTCAACTGTATCGATCTTGTCATTAATATCCTTGAGCAGTTTCATTCCGCTTTCATAAATTTTAAAGGATTCTTCAAGGGAGATATCATTCCCTTCAAGCTTGTCAATCATCTCATCAAGAGACTTAAATCCCTCTTCAATTGTCATGTCATTATTTTCCATTGTCAATCCTATTTTTTTATCTTGTTTTATCAACTTTTGTAACACGACTCTCTATAGTTCCGTCAATGGTATGAATCAGAAGTTCTTCCCCCACTTTCACCTGACTCACAGACTTTAAAGCCTTCCTCCCGGAGGTTTCCACATAACTGTAGCCGGTCTTCAGCCTCTCTAACGGATTACGTCCTTTAAACCGTTCAATGAGAATCTGAAGATAATGCTTCCTGTCATCCATTTTCTGCTTAAATAGCCGGTTTAGTGTATCTGAAAGATCTGCTGACTCCTCTTTTGTCTTTTCAAGCTTCTCGGTCATGGCATTTTTTAAAGCTTCTTCAAGATCAGCGGTCTTTTGTCTCTGAGTATTTAATTTATTTTTAGGACTCAGAAGATTCAATTTAAGCTGACAGCGTTCTGAGGCGTGCTTCAAATTAAGCAGCCGCCTCCCCAATGAAGCTGATAGAGTTGCTTTACGAATAGATAGCTGCTCTTCAAACTGTCTGTAATCAAAAATGGCCAATTCTGCAGCAGCTGACGGTGTGGGAGCCCGAAGATCCGAAACATAATCAATAATGGTAGTATCTGTTTCATGGCCCACAGCTGAAATAACAGGGGTTTTGCATTCAAATACTGCCCTTGCTACTTCTTCTTCGTTGAAAGCCCACAGATCTTCAAGTGAACCGCCACCCCTCCCAACAATGAGAACGTCAAGATTCATCTTGTCCAAAAGCTGAATGCCTTTAACAATAGAAGCTGCTGCCTCCTTTCCCTGTACAATAGCCGGATATAAAATCAGCTGTACGTAAGGATTACGCCTATGGGAAATATTCTGAATATCCCGGACAGCAGCTCCGGTAGGAGCTGTCACGACACCAACCCGGAAGGCATATTGTGGAATGGGCTTTTTGTAGATGGATGAAAACATCCCCATCTCTTCCAGCTCTTTTTTCAGTTTAAGAAACTGCTCATAAAGAAGACCGGCACCCTCAAGCTCAATGCTTTTGGCATAAAGCTGATAATTGCCGGCCACTTCGTAAATATTAACAGATCCGCCGACAATAACCTTATCGCCATCCTTCATGGGAAAAGCCAGGCCACGACGGTCCCCTCTCCACATAACACAGGATAAGGTTCCGCTTTTATCCTTCAGCGAAAAATAGATATGTCCGGAGGTATGATACTTTAAGTTACTAACTTCACCCCGGACATATAGAGAATTAAGCAGAATGTCCTGTGCGAACATTCCCTTTATATAATGATTAACCTGTCCAACTTCGTAGACTGTTTTTTTCATATGCTGTATCTTTATTTTTTTGTCACATATCCCAGAACACCATTGATAAAGGAAGAGGATTCGTTTTCACCAAACCTCTTGGCCAGTTCAACAGCTTCATTAATGGCAACAGCCTCCGGAATACGTTCATCATAGCAAATTTCATAGACACCAAGTCTTAAAATTGCCAGATCAACTTTTCCCATACGTTTGGTCTTCCATCCTCTGGAAGCCTCATTAAGCTTCTTGTCAATTTCCGTCAGATTTGATTTGATGGCTTCAAATCTTTCTGTAAGGAAATATTTATCTTCATCTGCCAGTTCTTCAGACGATTCTTCATCTTTCAGATTAACCGGGTCTTCCAGATACATTTTAATCTGATCCGGAATTTCTTCCTCCGGATTAAATTCAAGAAGAAAGACCATCTTAAAAAGATGCTCTCTTAATCTTCTGCGATGCTCAACTAAAGCCTGATTTTCCTGTGATTCCACTTTGCTCATAACTTTTCCTAAACGTCCCTGTTTATTTTGAAACGGCAACATCCGCTACACGTACATTAACATTCTTTACATTAAGACCGGTCATAGCTTCAATGGCATTTTTTACCTTTTCCTGAACCATCTTGCAAACTTCAACAATAGGTTTGCCATAAGCAATATTAATAACCAGATCGATGGTAGTTCCATCTTCTTCCATTTGAATGGAAACGCCTCTCTTAAGATCCTTCATGCCAAGTTTGGCAATGATTTCTTTTGTAAACCCATCGCCCATAGAAGATACACCGTCAACCTCTGTAGCTGCCAGGCCAGCAATGATGGCGATCACTTCTTCTGAAATTCTGACACTTCCGACTTTTTCATTTTCACGAATGGTAAACATTGTTCTTTTATCTGACATATCTGTTACCTCCAAACCTGTGTTCATTATATCAAAGGCATTTTTAAATCGCAAGGCAGATGCAAAGCCAGGACCTTGCTGTCTTTATTTAAGCCTCATCCCAGTCACCGAACTCTGAAAGTTTAAGACCTTCATTTCGATCCTGTGTCATGCCGATACTCCATTCATGAGCCCATAAAAGAAGCGGTCTTCCCTTCATATCACGGACCTTTTTCATATCGGATGTACCATTTAAATGTTCCACATCCACATCATCGGGATTTTCAATCCAGCGGATATATTCGTAAGGCAGCGTTTCCATCTGTACATCTACATTATATTCATTTTCAAGACGGAATTTGAGAACATCCAGCTGCAGAACGCCGACTACACCAACAATGATTTCCTCATAACCCATGCGGTATTCCTGGAAAATCTGGATAGCACCTTCCTGCGCAATTTCCGTAACGCCTTTCATAAACTGCTTCCGCTTCATGGTATCGATCTGACGCACCCTGGCAAAATGTTCCGGAGCGAAAGTAGGAATACCTCCAAATCTGAAATTCTCTCCCGGCATGCATACTGTATCACCAATGGAATAAATGCCCGGATCGAAAACACCGATAATATCTCCTGCCCAGGCTTCTGATACCACATGACGGTCATCAGCCATCATCTGCTGAGGCTGGGAAAGACGCTGCTTACGACCACCCTGGACATGATAAATTTCCATATTGGCATCAAAATGACCGGAAACGATACGCATAAAGGCCACACGGTCACGATGGTTTTTATTCATATTAGCCTGAATCTTAAAGACAAAGGCAGAAAAATCGTGCTCTTCCGGATCGATGATTCCCTGATCAGACATACGGGCCAGCGGCGGATTTGTCATATCAAGGAAATGAGTCAGAAAAGTTTCAATACCAAAGTTAGTCAAAGCCGATCCAAAGAATACGGGAGACAACTTACCTTTGCTGACCTCTTTCAAATCAAATTCGGCTGAAGCCCCATCCAAAAGTTCAATATCGTCATTTAACTTGGAAACTTCCTCTTCGGAAACATAAAGAGGAAGTGTGGGATCACGAAGGGAAACAGCCTCTTCGATACCTTCCTTTGTACCTTTCTGGGTATCACTAAAGAGAAGAACATTTTCCGTCTTTCTGTCATAAACCCCTTTGAATCCTTTTCCTGAACCAATGGGCCAGTTAACCGGACAGGTAGGAATTCCCAGTTCCTGCTCAATTTCATCAACCAGTTCAAAAGGATCACGGGCATCACGATCCAACTTGTTAATAAAGGTGAAGATCGGAATATGACGTCTGGCACAGACTTTAAAAAGTTTTCTTGTCTGAGGTTCCACGCCCTTTGCACCATCGATAACCATAACGGCTGAATCAGCTGCCATTAAAGTACGATAGGTATCCTCAGAGAAATCCTGATGGCCCGGTGTATCCAGAATGTTGATGCAATAGCCATCATAATTAAACTGAAGTACCGAACTGGTAACGGAGATACCTCTCTGCTTTTCAATTTCCATCCAGTCAGAAACCGCATGACGGGCTGTCGCCTTTCCTTTAACCGAACCGGCCAGATTAATGGCTCCGCCGTATAAAAGAAATTTTTCAGTCAGTGTGGTCTTACCGGCATCCGGGTGTGAAATGATCGCAAAAGTACGTCTTTTTTCTATCTGTTCAGTAATTGCTGCCATGAAACTTTATCTTTACCCCTTTTGTATTTGATGATTAGTCCCAAGGTCAAAACTCCATTAACCAAACTTTCATAAGCTTTAACCTTTGGGCTTTCGTATCATATTTTTTTAATTTACATCTCAGCGCTGAGTTTTTCAACTGCAGCACGGATTCTCTTAAGGCTTTCTTCTTTACCAAGAATTTCAAGAAGCTGGGTAGCACCGCCCGGTGTCTGGGCCTTGCCTGAAAGAGCTGTACGGATTGGCCACATAACCTGGCCATTCTTTAAGCCTTTGTCTTTTGCAAAACCAAGAAGAAGCTGATAAAGAGCATCGTTTGAATAATCTTCCGTATTTTCCAGTGTTTCCTGAACATCTTTAAGAACCTGGAGTGAAATAGCCTCATCCGTTTTCATTTTCTTATGACGATAAAGCTCTGAGCTGTATTCCGGTACTTCTTTTAAGAAATCGATAAGTTCAGGAATATCCGGGAATACCTCGATACGGCTCTTAACCATCTCGGCAACCTTATCAACATCAGCACCTTCCGGAATATTTTCCTCGATAAAAGGAAGAGCTCTTTCCATAAACTGATCCATAGGCATAACCTTGATGTATTCACCATTCATCCAGCGAAGTTTAGTAATGTCAAAGACAGCCGGACTCTTGCCTATACGATGATAATCAAATTTCTCCTCAAGTTCCTTAAGGCTTAAGATTTCATTATTATCTTCCGGACTCCATCCAAGAAGAGCCACATAATTGACCACAGCTTCTGTTACGAAGCCTTGAGCGATCAGATCTTCAAAAGAAGAATGACCGCATCTCTTGCTGAGCTTATGATGATTTTCATCCGTGATCAGCGGACAATGAACATAGATGGGAACTTCCCAGCCAAAAGCCTGATATAAAAGATTATATTTCGGTGATGAAGAAAGGTATTCATTGCCACGAACCACGTGCGTAATACCCATAAGATGATCATCAATAACGTTAGCAAAATTGTAAGTTGGGAAGCCATCTGATTTAATGAGGATCATATCATCCAGTTCGTCATTATTAACGGTAATATCCCCATAGATTTCATCATGGAATGTGGTAGTTCCTTCTCTCGGAACATTAAGACGGATAACATGAGGAACTCCGGCCTTAAGATTAGCTTCAATCTCCTCTTTAGAAAGATGAAGACAATGCTTATCATAAACGCTATATTCTTTATCCCCGTCTTCTACCTTAAGGCTTTCAAGTCTCTCCTTCGTGCAGAAGCAATAGTAAGCATTTCCCTGCTCAATGAGCTGCTCAGCATATTTCTGGTAAAGCCCCTGAGCACATCTTTCACTCTGAACATAAGGACCTACACCGCCGTCCTTGTCTGGACCTTCATCATGATGAAGACCGGTAGCATCCAGTGTTCTGTAAATTATATCAAGAGCTCCTTCAACGAAGCGTTCCTGGTCCGTATCTTCGATACGAAGCATAAAATTACCGCCCTCATGACGGGCAATCAGATAAGAATACAAAGCAGTACGAAGATTGCCGACATGCATTCTGCCTGTCGGGCTTGGTGCAAAACGTGTTTTAATCATTTTCTTTTACTCTCACTTATTTTTATTCATCAATATCATGTCTCTGAAGCATATCGATAATATCTTCAACCGTCACGATCTCCATCAGTTCTTCTTCCGGAAGCTGAATACCATATTCATCTTCAAGAGCCACAACCAGCTCATACAGATCAAGGGAATCAAGGCCAAGATCATCTTTCAGACTACTATCCGGAAGAACAGTTTCCGGTTCAAGGTTAAAAGCTTCTGCCATTTTACTTCTGATTTTTTCAAGCATAGTGATTCTCCTTTTTATTTATCTGATCAGTTATCTGATCATTAAGTTTAAATTTTATACTTCTGGATACAGACAGCGCAATCGTCATCTCACACATGATAAAGATAAGGGCTGTACCGCCATAACTGACAAAAGGCATGGTTACACCGGTATTTGGAATGAGATTGCACACAACGCAAACATTTAAAACAACCTGAAGGGCTATATGAACCATAATGCCGGTCACCACAAGTGAACTGTAACGATCCGGTGCGTTCTGTGCAATAAAAAATAACCGATAGATAAGATAACCAAAAAGCAACAGTAAAAGCACACCGCCCAAAAGACCAAGTTCTTCACAGACAATGGAAAAAATCATGTCGTTCATGGCTTCCGGAAGGCTGCCCAGTTTCTGGGTACTGTTTCCCAGACCTTTTCCGAAAAGGCCGCCGCTGCCAATAGCATAAAGACCCTGCATAACCTGATATCCACCGGATGAAGAATACTGGTCCGGATGCAGCCAGACAAGAACCCGACTGAAACGGAAGCTCCCTGTAGCAGCATTTTGAACAGCCCAGTAAACAAGAGCTATCACAATTAAAATCCCTGCCAACAGTGCAATAATAAAACCAATAGTCTTAGGGTGTGCCACAAAAACAATAAGCACATCAATCAGCATAATAATAAGAGCCGTGCTCATATTTTCTGTACAGGTAAAACACACAAGGGCCTGAGCCAAGCCGGCTAAAATTGGCCACAACATTCCCTTTATACCTTTATATTCTTTCCCAAGTTTGCAAATAATAAAAGGAACAAAAACGATAATCCCTATTTTTGCAACCTCAGAAGGCTGAAATTCAAAACCAATCTTAAGCCACCGTCTGGCACCATTATGCTCAATTCCAAATGGTGAAAATCGAACCATAGCCATCAATGCAAGTGCCCCAAAGTAAATAAACACAGAAAGAGGAATCAACTTGCGATAGGACAAAAATCTTGAAGCAATAATAGTCCCCACCAAAGAAAGAACAGCAAACAGGGTCTGCCTCTTAAAATAAGTCATATCATCGCCTGTTTTGGCAACAGCCGAATAAGAGCTGGAACTATATAGAATAACAAGGCCAAAAGCAATCAAAAGAATGATAACCGCCAGCAGATTATAGTCATAATAATCCGGTGTCAGAAAAAATCTTCTCTTTGCTTTTCGTCTGTTACGCTTGTTCACCTTACTACCTCGTGTTCATTTCCTTACGGCATACACTGGACCATTATACATTCTGTCCTTTTTTAAAACAAGGAAAACAATCAGCTTCTATTTACCTTCTTTCAAAAAAACATCCCGGATATAGCAGATGGTTTTTTCCTCCCCCTCTTTTGCCCACATGGTCAGCAGAAATTCCATCTGTTTTTTTGTTTCTTCATGAATAAACCAGGACTTGTCCTTTGCTCTCAGAAAATAATCCAGAGGATCCGTATTTTTATATGCTTTTCCACGATATACCCGGCTGGCGCTGACCCGGTCAAAAATCATTTCTGCCACATATTTTCGGGGCATACGCCCTCCTCCAAGACCATAAGGACTGTTTAAATCGTAATCGATCCAGTATTCATAATGATGCTTATTCCGACCTTTATGATGAAGCCAGGCCATAGAGACACCCTTATCTTCCCGCTCTGCATTATTAGGACTCCTATCCCCCTGAAAATACCGGGCACCAACCCAGAATTCTGTCGGACTTAATTTCGACAGATCATGCAGAAGGCCCTGTTTATAAAGCCCTGCCCTGAAGCAATATTTCTGAACCATATTATGATGTTTTGTAATGGTCTTTAAATGACCCATGGTATTTTTTAATGTCAGCATATTTCATCCTGCTCTAACACAACATTCTCTTCTCCATCAGTTTCACTTTCAAGAACAAATACCGAACGGCTTTTGATCACCAAAGAGCCTTCCACCGACTCGAATTTCCTGACTAAAAATTCATCCCCTGCAGGTGCAGCTGTATCCAGCCTCGTTTCCCAATGTTGTCCCTTCGGCGGCTTTGGCAGGCATATTTTTCGGTCGTTTCCATCTGCATTAAAAGCCGCAAAAAGAAGTTTACCTTTTTTTTCCTCATCATCGGCATAAGATTCATTATATAAAAGGCCGATGCTCAGTCTTTCATTTTCAAAATAGCTGTACCATAACTGCTTATCATGAAAAGAAACATCCGGACAACCTAATGATTTTTCATCATTTTCCCGGAAAGGCCTTGTGTTATGGAGAATAACATGACTTTTTCTAAAGGCAATCAGCTCTTTCACATAACGTTGAAGAGCATCTGCATATTTGCTTTTTTTCCACGGCACATAGCCGTTTGGATTATCCGATGCATAGGCATTATTATTTCCAAGCTGTGTCCGGCCTCTTTCATCGCCGGCCATCAGAAGGGGATTTCCCTGAGAAAGGAAAAGATATGCCAGGGCATTTTTCATCTGCCGATAACGCAGAGCCCGGATCTTGGTTTTGTTAGTCGGTCCCTCTACTCCACAGTTCCAGCTGACATTGTAATCTGTGCCGTCCCGATTATTTTCGCCATTTTCTTCATTGTGCTTTTCGTTGTAACTAACCAGATCTCGCAGAGTAAAGCCGTTAACATTGGAAATGCTGTTAATAGGCAGGTAATTCCCCCGATGCTTCAGCATAAGGGAAACAAATTCCGCCAATTTGCCAGACTCCCCTCTTAAAAATGCCCTGGCGGTCTGCTGATAATGCTCATCTTCCGAATAGACAGAAGGTTCTTTCGTAACCGGCTCGAAACTCATGCGTCTTTCGTCTACATATTCAAAAGTCAGAGCAGCTCGTCTTAAATAGGGATCTGACAGGATCATATCCCTCATAACCCCGTTTCCAAGAAAATGAAAACCATCAATGTGATACTCATCAATC